>JAEWZG010000082.1 GCA_023395435.1 Bacillota bacterium | reverse complement strand
GCCCATGCAGCAGCATTATTACCATCCATGGTTTTCATTTTTCTTGCCATTGATAGTCCTCCTCAAATTTGAATTAATGATATGGTTTTCCCAGTATCTCAACTACTTATTTTAGCACAACACATATTAAAAGTAAATAGCTACTTTTGTAAAAAACAACAGTTTTTATATTGTATAAATTGTTAATTTTTTCTCAATCTTGTTTATTGAAATAAATTTATGATAAAATACCAGTATGTAGTGTGTGAAGTGGAGGTGATTTTATGCCTGGCGAAACTTTTAATCTTATATATGAAACAGTAAAAAGAATACCAGCTGGAAAAGTAGCGACCTATGGACAGATTGCACTTTATTCAGGTAATTCAAGATGGTCACAGATTGTTGGCTTTGCACTCCATTCAAACCCTGACCCTAAAACAATTCCATGCCACCGTGTCGTAAACCGTTTTGGCGAAACAGCTGACGCGTTCAAGTTCGGCGGTGGCGACAGGCAACGTGAGCTCCTCGAAAGCGAAGGCGTAGAATTTCTCCCTGACGGAAAAGTAAATATGGAAAAATGCCTTTGGAATGGCGAATAATAAAAAAATGCCCCTCAGAATACCTGAGAGGGCTGTTTTATTTCTTTTTTATAAGTGATTCAAGCTTAATATCTATTAGTTTCACAGCTTCATTATTAGTATCCTCATCGCTCACATAATAATGTATCCATGCACCAGTTGAACAAGGATATCTGTCCTCCCAAACTTCCTTAGCATAGTCAGACATTCCGCCGACTATTTCACTAATTTTAAGAATGTCAGCCGCTGTATATCGCATCATTACATCAAAGCAACCCTCATGAACATTGCAATAAGCAATATACTTCCCGTTATTATAAAATCTAAAGCTTGCAGTTTCGATTTTGGCACCTTTTAATATTACTGTGTTATCAGCATGCCACTCAAGAATATGCTTTTCAATTTTCTCATAAAATTCCTGAACATCTTTTAATTGTGCAAGAGCTGTCTGTCTGTCCATAATAATCACTTCCAAAATTATCATCGCATCTCTTATTTGTGTAACACTAAACAAATACTTTTACTTGCAATAATTTTTCATCAGTTCCTTTGCCTGTTCTACATAGCAAAGCTTATTTCCAAAATCAATAACATAATCAAGTTTTTCCCTTGCTTCAATTGTACGTCTGTTTTGAGTATATACCATGGCCAGAAAATAGGATTTCTTAATTAATTCAAGAGTTGTACAATCATCACTAATTCCGTTAAGATATTGTTCAGCTTTTATATAATCTGATTCTTTTATTCTCATTTTAGCTTTTAGCAAAGCTACCTCATTTAAATAATAGCGAATAGTTTTCTTATTGATTTTAATAATTGACAACGCCTCATTAAGATACTTTTTTGATTTTTCAATATCATTATTTTCAAGTTCTATATCACTTAATGCAAGATAAAATCTTATTGCCCATTTTGGATACTTAAGTAGAATTTTAATATCTATATTTGATAAATCCTCAGACGCTTCATATACTCTCCCGCGTTGATGTGACATATGATTTTTATCACAAAGCAAATTTGTGCATCATTGTTGCTCAGTCTTTTCTTGTAATTCAATACAAATCTTTTTTTAAGTAATTCAGTCATTTCATCAATTATACTTTGCGGATCACATTCTTCCTCAAGCAGAGTCAGCATATACTTGTAACGGTCTCTTTTGATTTCATAAACTGCCATTACAAGGATGATTGCCAAAAAGCCAAATGAACCAATTATATAATTGACGTTAAAAAATTTCAGTATTATTTCAAGAAATACACAGCATGCACCAGCAATTAACCCAGCAAAAAATCTGTGCACAAAATTATGTCTTGCCATTCCGTCACTCCTAATTGTCATTTCTTAATATCTAAATAATAATCTGCGCATGCCTTGTTACGTGGCAACCGATGTTTACAACTGCACTATTAACTTTAAAACAAACGCCATAATTTGTATAACAATTGATGCTACCCCAATAAAAAGTAACCAATATAAATATGATTTTGCTTTAGATGAAATCTCGCCCAATGTTTTGTATGATTTTTTGTGTATAAATACTCTAAATAAGAAATACCAAATAATTAAGCAGAGAGCTAACAACAACAAAATAATAAGTGTTATTACATTCAATGTTTTCATACAAATCATTACCTCATTTATTCTTCTTAACTTATTATATTGTCATATCTCAATCTCTGCGTGTCTTGTAACGTGGCAACCGATGTTTACTGCTATCGGCAGTCCCGCTATGTGTGTCGGGTATTGCTCAATATTAACGCAGAGTGCTGTTACTGTTCCGCCAAAGCCCTGTGGACCAATACCAAGTCGGTTAATTTTTTCAAGCATTTCCTCTTCCATATCCGCATAAAGCTTTTTAGAATTCCTAACTGAAACACTTCTGCATAATGCTTTTTTTGCAAGATATGCGCAGTACTCAAAATCTCCACCAATGCCGACACCGACAACAATAGGCGGGCAGGGATTGCTTCCTGCCTTTGATACTGTATCAACAACAAAATCAATAATATCATCTGTTGTAGCAGAAGGCGTCATCATTTTTAAAGCCGACATGTTTTCTGAGCCAAAGCCCTTTGGTGCAACCATTATTCTTATTTTATCACCAGCAACAATTCTTGTATGTATTACAGCAGGGGTATTATCTCCTGTATTCACTCTTTCAATCGGGTCAGATACTATTGAACATCGAAGCCTTCCGTCAATGTAGCCTTTTGAAACGCCATTATTGACAGCTTCCTCAAAAAGTCCGTCAGTAATATGAACGTCCTGTCCTATTTCAACAAATATTACTGCCATTCCAGTATCCTGACATACAGGAATTTTCTCGTTCCTTGCAACGTGAATATTTTCAATAATATCTGAAAAGACTTCTCTGCCAA
Source organism: Bacillota bacterium (assembly GCA_023395435.1). GTDB lineage: Bacteria > Bacillota > Clostridia > Oscillospirales > Ruminococcaceae > SZUA-444. Next base: position 5,932 of record JAEWZG010000082.1, on the reverse strand, counting down.
CAGGGGAGTCTTCTTTTTTTGCACAGCATCCTATACATTCCTCTAAATCCTTCGGGAGATATATATTTGCCTTAATGCAAAGTTCTTTTACTGCTTCTTCAATTTTTGTTGCTGGAATTTCTCGCATTTGTCTTCACCTTAGCCTTTTATGAATTCAATTAATGGAGTAATATCTTCTTCTTTGAACAATTCTACCTTTTCAGTCTTCATCTTCAACATCTTTTTGTCGTGTTCGGTTTTATTTTCCTTTTTTTCTATCTGGCCGACAATCATACCCATAAGCTTCTTTGTCAAAAAGCCAAGTTTTTCATAATCTATTCCGCCCATAAGATGAAAAACCTTTGAATTATCCTTTAAGTTGAAACTAGAAAAATTCATATCGTCAAGCTTTATATAATAATCTTCTTCTATTGGATTAGTCATGCCAACTGTGAAAATAGCAGTCTTTTTATCTGAAATTTTCTGGTATAGCTTTAAAAAATCGCCTTTCCCGCCAAACATTCCCGCACCGATTGAACTTCCGAGGACAAAGCTGTCATACTTTGAGGTGTCGAGGTTTTTTGCATCCTTAATTGAAAATAAATCTGCATCAAGCTCTTTGCTTATTGCTTCAGCAATTTTTTTAGTGTACCCGTGTTTTGTTCTGTAGATTACCGCAGTCATTGTTAGCAACTCCTTTATTTATATTTTATTTTATGATAATTACATCTGTAATGAATTTACATAATCTATAATCGGCTGAATATTTTTCTTTTCGGTAAAATTTATATTTACTCGATAAGTATTTAGGAATAATTCATCTTGTTTTGTTTTATTTTGCTTATTCAAAAGTATTTTTCTTTGTTTTGACATCATCATCCTGTGCAAAATGGAAAGCTTTTTATAATTTATCCCACCTCTTAAGCAAAAGAACTTCATATTATTCTGCATTAGGAGCGAGAAGTTGTGTGTAAGAAGTTTTGCCTGTTCATCCTGAGAAAGATCATCTGACAACCCAACAGCAAAAACGACAAGCTTTTTCTTCAATAATAAATTATAGTTATCACATAAGAGTTTTGCGCCGTTAATACCACTTGCGTATATTCCGCCACCATAAACAATTATATAGTACTTTTCAAGAGTCTGTGGTTTCACTTTTAACTCATCAAATAAATCCGCTTTTAGTTCTTCCGCTATCCATTCTGCATATTTTTTTGTATGTCCATATGTTGATTTGAAAATTACTGCTATTTTGCTCATTAAAATCACCTTTTATATAAAATTATTTTTCAACGATAATACTTTATAAGATTAAAGTCAACATTTTAAAAGCATTATCGTATGAGTGCATAAATACATGCGTCAAAGTATGTACCGCTTTTGTATACACTTTTTTCAAGCACACCCTCAAGCTTAAAGCCTGCCTTTTCAAGTGCTCTTCTTGAACCCATGTTATAAGCATATGGCTCTGCAAAAATCCTTACTATATCAAAGATTGCAAAAGCATCCTGACAGGTCCTTCTGATAGCCTCAGACATTATCCCCTTGCCCCAATAATCCTCACCAAGCCAGTAGCCTATTTCTGCTGATTTGCAGTAAACGTCATCCTTGACAAATACGCCTATACTTCCGACGGCCTTACCATCAATTTCTATTGCATAAAAAAGATTTTTGCTCTCATCTGTGTTTAAACAAATATCTATATACCCCTTAGCATCTTTTATTGTATAAGGGTGAGGAAAAGCATTTCTTAAATTAGCCGCGATTTTCTTATTGTTAGCCAGTGACTGAATGCTTTCTGCATCTGTTTCTTTCCATTTTCTAAGTATAAAATCCATTGTCATTCCTCTTTTTGTCAGAAAATTTGTAGTTTAATACTTTATTACCTCACCATTTATCATTATCATTGATGGCTCAGACATAATATTAAACGGGTCATCCTTAAACATTACAATATCGGCATCCTTGCCAACAGCAAGGGAACCGACTCTGCTGTCAATACCGCAAATTCTTGCCGGATTTATTGTAATTGCTTCAAGTGCCTTATATTTGTCGAGTCCATTTTTAACAGCAACAGCCCCGCTCATAAAGAGATATTGAACAGGAATAACAGGGTGGTCGGTACAAAGTGCAATTTCAACACCATTTTTTGAAAGAATTCCTGCATTTTTTGTATCAAGCTGTTTCATTTCTGGCTTTGAACGGTCACAGACAATCGGTCCTACAATAGCGCTGACATTTTCTTTTGCAATAATATCAGCAATCTTATATCCTTCTGTAGCATGGACAAGAACACAATTTATATCAAATTCCTTGCAAATTCTTATTGCTGTGCAGATATCGTCCGCTCTATGGCAATGAAAGTGCGCTGAAACTTCCTTATTAAGTAAAGGCAACAGCGCCTCACATTTTATATCATATTCAGGGGCATCATAATCTTCATCGTGCTTTGATTTTTCAATGCCATCAGAATATCTTTTTGCCTTGTATAAAGCCTCGCGAATAAGTGCTGCTGTTGCCATTCTTGTTACTGGTGTTTCATCCTTATCATTATAAACTGTTTTTGGATTTTCACCAAGAGCAAACTTCATAGCAACATTCTTAATAACCATATCATCAATCCTTCTGCCATAGGTTTTTATAGCAGAAATTTCACCGCAGATTGTGTTTGCACTTCCCGGTGATGTAAGAACGGTTGTTATTCCTGACGCTAAAGCCTCCTCAAAGCATTTGTCAAAAGGATTTATTCCGTCGATAACACGAAGCTGTGGGGTAACAGGGTCAGTTTCCTCATTGCAGTCATCACTTTCAAAGCCGATTCCATCACCGATTATTCCAAGGTGAGTATGTGCATCAATAAAACCAGGGAATATTGACGCACCATTTGCATTAATATCTTTTTCAGATGTATCGTAAGGAGTACCCTCAGAAATCTTTGCGATTTTTCCGTTCTCCACCATTACAAAGCCTTTATCAATAATTGTTTTCTCCATTGTGAAGATTTTTGCGTTATAAATATACATAATACCTCCAAGTTTTTCATTGTTATTGTTTACCTGTTGAACCAAAGCCACCTGTCCCTCTTTCGGTTTCAGAAAGCTCGTCTGTCTGAACAATTTCAGGTGTATATATAGGGGTAATAACCATCTGGGCTATTCGCTCACCGTTATTAATTGTATATGGCAAATTACCCTGATTTATCATTGCCACGATAATTTCGCCACGATAATCGCTGTCGACAACGCCAACACAGTTTGCAAGCGTCAAGCCGAATTTTGTTGCAAGTGAGCTTCTTGCATAAATTAAAATAACTGCATTATTCTCATCAAGTGCAACAGACAAGCCTGTCGGAATTTTTTTAATTTCGCCTGGATTTATTATAACAGGGGAGTCAATACACGCTGATAAATCATAGCCGGCACTTCCGGCGGTCTGTTGCTTTGGGATAATGGCATTATTTTTAAGTTTTTTTATATAAAGCTTCATAAAATCTCCTTGCAATATTGTTGTTCTCTTCGGTGGTTTTGCGGTCGTCCCCGCACCCCTTCGCACATAAACCTAAAAATTAAGATTAAATTATCCCTCTATAATATAAGCCTCTTGTGAATTTGTTTTCAGGGGCTTTTTTATGATTTTTGTATGCTTCAATAACCTGTGATACTTGTTCAGGAGTTTCATTATAGAATTTTAGTGTAATAAAGCTCACTCCGTTTATTTCATTGAGTCTGTCCGCCATATATAAAGTATCACTGTTTAGTATTTCAACAGCGTCACCACCGCAGATTACATCAAATTCACGGTTAGTCCTATCTGTTAGCTTTTTTTCACACTTTCCACAGCCAACAGCCTGCTTTATCGGGCAGTTTACTGTTAGCATAAGTGGTAACTTCCCATATGCAATTATTCCGTATGGGAGGTAATCAGCAAATCTTTCAATTTGTGATAGTTTCATCTCAAATGATGCAATTGCATCTTTTAATCCATATTCCGCAAGGCTTTTTAATGTATATGAATTTGTAGCATTAAGCCCGAATCCGCCAAACATTTCAAGCCCGAGGACTTTTCCTATTCTGATATGAGCATAATTGCTGCATTCTATTTTTATAAAGCCTTTTTCTTTTGCTTTCTTAAGCTGTGCAATTACCTCATCCTCATTCTTAGTATATCGAGGGAGGGAGATAATGATTTTATTTTTAAAAAGATACCCATCAAGCTTATCAATTTCAGAAAGCGGAACTGTTGCATATTCAATCTCCGTCATGTCAACATGCCTTAATTGTTCAGCCTTATGAACATCAATTCTCATTTCCTTGTTTTTCATGTTCATAGTTTTCGGGAAACTGAGTGGGACTTCGCTTGTTGATTTTGTTATGGTGTTTTTCTCAATTCTCTTTAAGTCAAGTAAGTCACAAGCCTGACGTCTTAAATTATTAAACGCAGACGCAGGGAGCATAAGACCGTCCTGAATTTCTCCGGTAACGTTCCTAAAATTATATATAGTATCGCCAAGCTTTGAAAGCTGTTTTTCAGCCTGTTCTAAATCGCTCGGGCGGTTAATTGCCTTTTGTGGAATGTCGCCATAAGCAGTGACGCTGTTTCCGTCACTGTCAGTTGCTTTAAGAACCGCCGGTTCGCCATTTCTAATTGTTATATCAAAATTAATGTCGGTAATTTTTCGCTCTTTTCTATATAGTGCCTGAAGAAGCGAAAAAACGTCATCAGCTGACACGACATCTTCTTTCTGGCGTGTGCCGAACATTTCTGCCCCAAGCTTATTGGTATAATAGCCTTGAGTAAAGCCACTTCTTGAGAATATTGCACGGAGCGTATCCATATCAGGCTCCTGACCGTTGATAACTGCACGGCAGGCAGTAACAGACGCCGCAACATATTCAGGGCGCTTCATTCTTCCTTCGATTTTTATGGAGGCTATCCCCATATCAGCCATTTCATTAATATATTCAATAAGTGATAGATCCTTTAAGGATAAGTCACAGCGTTTTTCTCCCGCAATTGCAGAAAACGGAAGTCTGCACGCCTGTGCACACAAACCTCTGTTTGCACTTCGTCCACCTATCATCGCACTCATATAGCATTGTCCTGAAACAGACATACATAATGCTCCGTGAACAAAGCATTCAACTTCAATTCCAGCGGTAATTATATCTTCAAGCTGCTCTTTTGACATTTCTCTTGCCACCACAACACGGGAAAAGCCTGACTCTTTTGCGAGAAAGGCTCCTTGTTTTGTGTGTATTGTCATCTGAGTCGAGGCATGAATCGGCATATCCGGGCATATATTTTTAATAATGTTGATTACGCCAAGGTCTTGTACAATAAAAGCATCAACTCCGAGAGATGCAGATTCACGTACAAATTCCTCTAGTTTAACGATTTGATCGTCAAAGACAAGCGTATTAATGGTCTGATGAATTTTAACACCGCTTTTATGAGCAAGTTCACAAGCTGTTTTCAGATCATTATAATCAAAATTATCAGCGTTCTGTCTGGCAGAAAAGCTCTTTCCGCCAAGGTATATTGCATCTGCTCCACACCGTATAGCAGCAATAAGTGCTTCCATACTCCCTGCTGGAGCTAAAACTTCAGGTTTCTTATGACTTTGCATTGAAGCCTGCTATTCCGAGCTTCTGCTCAAGCTCATATATTCTTGCTTTAAGATCACGATTTTCCTTTTGAAGCTCATCGCATTTTAATCTTGCTTCACCTGCATCATCAACGTAATCTTTAATCTGCGTTCTGATATTGTCAATATTGTCATTTGTCTTCTGACAATCATCGATAGCAGAAAGCGCAATCAGTATAGATGCATCAACAATAGATGCTGCTGTTCTGCTGTTAATCATCTCTGACATCTGGGCATCAAGCTTTTTTGCAAGGTTCTTTGTATACTCGGCGGTTTCTTCAGTCTGGAGAGTATACTCTCTGTTATAAA
>JAEWZG010000136.1 GCA_023395435.1 Bacillota bacterium | reverse complement strand
GATTTTTTCTTTATATATCTCTTGTATTTTGAACTTAATCCCACAAATGCTACCTTTTTCAATGGCTTGCCGAGATTAATAAAGCTGTTTAGTATAAGCTCAATAATGTCATCTGTAACAACAGTTTTGTCAAGATAAAGTGCAATAACCGACCACGTCGAGTGTCACGTTGACAGGTGGATTCTTGAGGGCAGGCGCACTATGGGTACTTTATTTTCGGAGATTTTTGAAAACTCGCTCACACAAGTAACCGCCATAAAAGAAATATTGTGAAAATGTTTAAGGAGTGCGGCGGTGAAATTATCACCACAGGCTTCGACTTGCACTATGTCGCAGATGTAGGCAAGGGCATCCCAGAGGCAACGAAAATCGCATGAAACGCAGGTTTTAAATATGTCACTTACTTCAAAGAAAGAAAACCAAATATCATAAAAATATAGATAAATGCGTCCGAACAAATCGGGCGCATTTATTTTTGTAATATATCATTGGTATAATTCTAATGCCGTTTTGTGTTAGCTCAACATTAGTGTCAACAAATCCTATTGTATGATAGAATGGTGCCGAATTGAGGATAATGCTCACAATTTCCGCTTGTTTTCTGTCTTCAATCATAATATTTAGAAGCTTCGTAGCAATACCCTTTCGGTGGAGAGCCTTACAAAAACTAGGCAGACACGCGACTCATTTCACATTGCGGCAACTCCGACGAGTGTTTCCCCGTCAAAGCAACCAGCAAAGAAATTATGCCCCACAGTATAGTATTTCTTGAAATCCTCGCTTTCAAAGAAAATAATGGTTCATATCATTTATACTCTTACTTTCATCATATAAGACTAATTATCAGTTTCCCAAAAATTGCTCAAGATATTACTTATATAAGCTTCACTTTTTTCTTTAATAATTAGATTCGGAGATGCTCCAAACACAAGGCAGTTGTCGCCGACATCTTGGTCCTTGACTGTTGTTCCTGTTGAAATAAGGACGTTATTCCCAATATGCGAATTACCCAAGATCGAAGAGTTGCTGTACATAATCACATTCTTGCCTAATTCAGGATACATTCCTTTATTTCCGCCAACTGTGCAGCCTTGATACGCAAAAAAGCCGTTATTATACTTTGCGCGCCCCAGCACACAGCCCAGAGGATGCTCAACGCCGAAATACTCAGGTAGCTCTATCTGATAAAACCAGTCAACCGAATGAAGAATTTTATTCATATAATACAGGAGTGTTGCCAGCTTTTCATTTCCACTTTTATATGTTGTGTTGGCTAAATAATACAAGAAAATCGAATACTGACCTGAATGGAACAATGAGAATTCTTTGTAATATTTATTTTTGGTTACCTCAAAGCAGCCAATAACGCGCTCAAGACATGCATCTAAATACGGCGAAACATCTTCATTTTGGTCGAAAAACATATTAAGTTGTCTGTTCACATAATGGGCAATATATGTGCTGTCAGTGCTATTTGTCATACAGCCTCCACGCAATAAGCTTATTTTTCGTTTATGATATTTTTGATATTTCCTTGAACAAGTGCAAAATCAGCATAATTTTCATAAATATATTTAGCTATTACCTGCATGAGTTCAAAATCTCCCTCGTGGTCAAGGTCAAGTACGGCAGTATCAAGCATTTCGATAATTCCGCACTTCCCATCAAAAATGCCCTTTCCTGCTTTGAGGAAAGACGGAGAATATGCATACATTGACGCATTCATGTCATATATTTCGGGAGCTTCCTGCCTGCTGACATAGGACGATTTTATTACTCTTTCGTATCCGTTTTCGCTTTTCTTAACCATATTAAAATAAGGATTTCTTCTTGAAGAAGTGACGGAAAAAACCACGTCAAAATCGCTGCTTGCTTTTTCATTTACAAGGTTTTCAATATCCTTTACAGTTCTGAGCGGTGAAGTAATATCAAGGTCAACAACCATATCGTATTTTTTGTTTTCTCTTTCCTGCATTATGTTTAAGCAATTAAGTATTACAGCAACCTTTGAAGTATTATCGAGCGCAAGCTCTTTTTTTCTTTCAATAACGTTGACTTTGACAGACGACTTTTCTTCAAACAAACTGATAAGCTCACTGCTGTCTGTATTCAAAACAATATCATAATTGTGCTGACTGTTATTCTTGATATACAATTCAATAGTGGATAGAGTATAGAAAGGCAATGGAAATCCCAAAAATTCTTTTATGTTTTTATTTTTAATTCCTTTTGAACCCGCCCTGCCGCAAATGGTAAATAATATATTCATTTTTAGCTCCTTTGATTATGATTAATTCCAGTTTCCCTCTCTGGCAATTTTCAGAACACTTAACGCTGTTGAAATATCATTTCTGTTCTCAGCTTTTCCCTCAATAATATCAAAAAAGTACTGCATTTCCTTCAGCTGAAAATCATTTCTGCTTTCACAAAAAGAAATTGTTTCTCCGCTTTTTAAGTATCGAATTTCACTGTTGACAATATCGGCTTCTATTGTGTCATTTTCTGTAAAAAGCTGAATTTGCCTGATTGACTTCCGCCCGAAATAGTCCAAATGAACCTCAATCGCCTTGTCCTTATAGACACCGATATATAACGATAAGTCATCACTGTCAATCTCAAGATTTGAAAATGTATCTCTCACGTTAATTATTTTTTGCGGCATTCCAAAAAGATAACAGATGTAATCCCATTCATGAATAAGGTCGATTGACACGCCTCCGCCTTGATTCTTGTGTGAGCTGTATGTTGTGCGGTAATCCTGCCCCGGTCTCCATTCGGGAAGATAACTTGAGCAAATTACTCTCGCTGAAAAAACCTTTTCTTTTGCTACAATTTCTTTAACTTTTTGCACCACATCCGTATATCTCAACGGGCAAGCAACATAATAAATCCCTGCTTTATTAAGCTTTAAAGATTCAATGTCAACATTATTTGTATCAAAAACAGGCTTTTCAATAAACATATTTTTTGCTTTGTTTGCGTATTTTTGAACTGTTTCAAAATGCAAACTTGTCGGATTGGTTATGAAAAGAATATCATAGTCATTTGGCACATCATCAAAAGAGTAATATATATTACTAATAAGCTTCTGAACGTTATCGCCAATGCTGTGCCCTTTTGCGCTTCTGATAATGTCAATTTCATAAGTGCAGTTACGAGAATTCAATACTGTGCATACGTTTGACAAGTGGCGACGCGCAATCGAACCAAGGCCAATAAAACCAATTTTATAATGTGTTTTCATTTATTCCCTCGATTTTGTTTATAACATTAAGGGTTTCCCTGTCCTTTTCAAAGCTGTACAGCGGAGTTTTGTTCTTTGTAACAGCATCAAAAAATGCCACTATTTCATCATAATAAGCATTTTCTACAACAAAGCTGCTATAATCCTTGAGCTGATAAATATTATCATATAGTTGTATATTGTTGCTTTTCTTTTCGGCAGTATCATACTGATAAAGTCCTGTTGGCGAACCGTCCCAATTCAGATATAAGTTCTCGGAAAGCACTTCAAGGTTTCTGACTGCTTTTCTTGAAACTATATCAACAATCAATGTACCCTTGCTTCCGTTCTCATGTTCAAGCATAACTATATAATTATCATTATAATCAATATTCAAATCTGTCATTTTGCTGCTGATAACATTATAATTAACAACACTACTGAAGGTATTAATTATCCAGGGCATTTCAATTGCAAATATTTCTCGGCAGCCGTTTGTGCGCTTATCTCCGACAAAAAAGTTATTATAACTCTCCCAAGGGTGCCAGTCGGGCAAATACTGTCCGACATGATATACATAGTTAAAAGGCGCTTTTTGAGAGTCACAAAGCTCCTTGATTTTCAATATTTCTTTCCTGTATAAAAATGTAGACGACAAAAACAATACAAGCTGTTTTTCTTCTGCCAATCTGATATTTTCGTCATAACCATCATCAACAAGATTCAGCTCAGTGAAAACCTGAAGATTATTTTCAAGACAATATGTTATTATCTTGCTGTGAGATAAAGGTGATGTGCAAACAAAAGCACAATCGGCTTTTTTGCTGACAAGTGCCTCATCCATACATGCAAAAGAAATTATACCGTATTCATTGCTACACTGCTCTCTGCGTTCACTGCTTGTATCCACACCGATAATTTCAAAATCTGTATTGTATTTCTTGATAAGCCTGATTCGTCTTTTTCCCATTGAACCAAGCCCAATTACTAATATTGTCATTTTGCCGCCTCGCAATCATAAAAACTTTTTTTCAAATTAATGCTTGTACTATTTAATGTTTCCTTCATAATCTCCAAAATATCATGAGAGGTGTTCTTCCCCTCATAAGGGTTGACTGTGTTGGAATATTCATTAGATAATGCTTTTTCAATTGCTGATATAATGCTTTTATTCTGTGGAAGGCAATTGATAATGCTATCCGCCTGAATTCTTCCTTTTTGGCGGTCACCAATGTTAATTGTCGGAATGCAGAAAGATGGCGTTTCAATTATTCCACTTGAAGAATTGCCAATAACCATTTTTGAATACTTCATAGCAGACAAATATTTCACAACGCCAAGTGAGTAAAACGCCTGTATATTCTGACGTGTTTCCGAAAACTCATCAATCAGCTTGTTAATCTTTTCCCCATCTGTGTCAGAATTAGCTTTTGTGAATATAAACTGCATTTCCTCGAAGCTGTCAAGTGCGTCAAGAAGTTCCACAAACTGCTCCTCGGCAGTATTGCTTTCGAGCGTAACAGGGTGAAAAGTAACCATACAAAAAGGCTTATTTTTATCAATTCCTATTATTTCAGCAACTTCATCAAGGCTCAGAAGTTCAAGCTTTTTAATGTTCTCAATTCCAAGAGCACCGACATTGAAAACTCTGTCCGGATGTTCACCAAGCTGAATAACCCGCCGTCTGTAATCCTCACAGCTTGTAAAATGAAGATAGCTCATTTTTGTTATACAATGCCTGAAAAACTCATCGAATGCGCCCTCGGTTGTCTCCCCGCCGTGAATGTGTGAAATAGGAATTCTGCACACCGCAGCGGCCGAAGCTATTGCAAAAGCCTCGTACCTATCTCCGAGAATAACAACCATATCTGGCTTTCGCTCCTCAAAATATTCCGAGAAAGCGGTTAACGCAGCCGACATTGTATTTGTCATTGCAAGTGAGCCGTCCGTTTCAAGCGGAATTTCAATGCACCTGTCAATTGGAAAATTATCTTTGATAATCTCATCAACGGTATGCCCGAATTTCTGTGACAAGTGAGTTCCTGTAACTGCAAGCAGCAATGTCAGATCTTTGTCGTCGTTTATTCTTGTAATAAGACTTCGAAGCAAGCCGTATTCCGCTCGTGTGGTGGTAACAACACAAATTTTCTTATTCATATTTCTATTAACTCATCCTCAGCAAAATCTTTGACCGCCGCTGTTCCCAAAACATTTTCCCATTTCATTGGCGAAATACCGTTACCTGGGCGCTTCACAGTAATATTTTCTTCTGTAAGTATATCGCCTTTTGAGATTTTTGCTTTTGCAACAATACTTTTCCGTGCAATCCCCATATTTTTTTCTTCGCATTCGGTCGGCTTTTTTATTCCGTCACCCATTGCGGCTTCAATATGGCGAATGCTTTCAACCATTGCTTTCATCGGCTGAGGCATAAGACTCGCCTTGTGGTCTGGGCCTTCCATACTGTTATCCAAAGTGAAATGCTTTTCGATAATCACAGCGCCCATTGCGACAGCGGCGACAGGTATTTCAATCCCCATAGTGTGGTCGGAATAGCCGACGGGAAGATTGAAGGTGTACCTCAATGTTTCCATAGCCTTGAGATTAACCTGTGAAAAAGGCGTTGGATATTCAGTCGTGCAATGCAGAAGCGTAATTTTCCCCGCTCCGTTTGATTTCAAAACCTCAAGTGCCTGTGAAATTTCAGCAATTGTACTCATTCCGGTTGATAAAACTATATCCTTTTTGGTTGCTGCAATTTTTTTTAGATAAGGATAATTTGTAATTTCTCCAGACGGAATTTTCCATAACGGCATATCAAGCTCATTGAGAAAACTCAAGCTTTCAAAATCAAAAGGTGTTGAGAGAAACTGCATACCTTTATTATCGCAATACGTCTTCAATTCTTTGAATTGTGAAAAAGTCAGCTCCAGCTTTTTGAGCATTTGAAGCTGTGTTCCCTCAGTTTCTGTATTTTTAATCTGATATTCAGCTTTTTTTGCCGTCGCAGAAACAAGATTCTCCGACTTGAAGGTCTGAAATTTAACGCAGTCAACTCCGCATTCACAAGCCTTGTCAATCATTTCTATTGCAAGTTCAATGCTGCCGTTGTGATTAACACCAATTTCTGCAATTATATAGGTTTTCATACTTCACCTCAATAATTTATTGTGCGATTTATCGCAAAAAAGCAACCGGATTTCCAACATAGACTCCAGCTGCTGTGATGTTCTTAACAACAACGCCGCCAGCGCCTACAACAGTTTTCGGCGGAATCGATATTCCCTGGATAACAGTTGCGTTTGCTCCGATGTGAGAATCGTCACCAATTTTGACGTTTCCGCACAGAGTTACCGCGGGAGAAATGTGAACAAACTCGCCGATTTCGCAATCGTGCTCGATAATCGCTCCACTGTTTATTATTGCCATTTTTCTGATGGTCGAAGTAGCATTGATAATGGCATTTTTCCCGATAAAAACGCCTTCCTCAACACAAGCAAATTCGCTGACACAAGCAGACCTGTCGATTATTGTCGGAAAGGAAAAGCCAATGCTCTTGCACTTTTCGTAAAGCTTTCTTCTTATGGTTGTGTCGCCGACACTTCCGACAGTGATAAAAAGCTTGTCAATCCCTTTTGAAATAAGCTCGGGCAGTATTTCATCTCCACCAAGGAAGGAAACTCCGAACATATTGTCATCCTTGCTCTTGTTGCTGTCAACAATGCCGAAAATCTCGTATTTTCCGCCACTTATAATACTATCGAGAACACTTTTGCAATGTCCTCCGCCGCCCAAAAGAACAATTTGCTCCATAATTAAACTCCAAGCTCTTTTCTCATGTTTTCAAAGCTATCCATTTCGCCCATATCAAGCCATGATTTTTCACTCACCGGATAAACCGCAACTTTTCTGCCTTTGCTGATCTGTGATTCAATAATGTCAGTGAAGCCCTGAGAAAAATTATCCTGAATATCATCAAGAACATAAGGCTCAACTATATACATACCTGTATTTGTCAGGAATGAATACTCCGGCTTCTCGACCATTTTTTCAATCGCACCATTAACACCCATATCAATTACTCCATAAGGAATTTTAAAATGCTTATAGGCGCACACCATTGTAATAGCGTTACCGTTGTCCTTGTGAAATTTGTATATCTCAGAATAATCAGTTCTGATAATAACATCGCAGTTTGTCAAAAAGAACGGCTCGCTGATTTTTCCTTTCAAAAGGCTTAATCCTCCGCCTGTTCCCAAAGGAATATCCTCATCAATGAATGAAACCTGCTCGCTTTTCTCATTGTCGGAAAAATATGCTTTTATCATCTGCTTCTTGTGATTGACAACGAAAATATACTTCTCACAGCCTGCTTTTTGAAAATAGTTCATTATATGCTCGCATATAGGCAACTCGCCGATTGGAATAAGCGGCTTCGGAAGGATTTTTGTGTAAGGATAAAGACGCGTTCCCTTTCCGCCCGCCATAATAACAACGGGAAGATTAATTTTTTCGGATTTTGTAAGTTCTTCACCAGTTGCAAAAACAATGCTTAAAATTGTCATGTCCTTTTTCACAATCGGAACAGATACAATTCTGTTAAGCTTTAAAAAAGACTGTGCATTGTTCACATCGTCCTCAAAAATATATTTCGGATGCTTATTGCACGCTTCATGCACCTTCCCAGAAAGATTCCCACCCTTCAAAAGGTAGCGACGAACATCGCCGTCCGTCAGCGTTCCCAATAGCTTATTATCATCGGCAACAAAAAGGATTTGTTTTGCGGCTTCATCCAGCTGCTTCATTGCGTCAAGAATTGTTAAGTCGCCACTTATTAACAGCTTTTTTAAATCTGCCATAAAACTCTCCTTATAATAATTTTAGTAATCCTATTATCCTTTTCACGTCTTCAAGTGACAAATTACTGCTGCAAGGAATATTCACAACTCTGTCAAAGTAATATTTTGCTTTTTCAATTTTATAGCTTTGATTGCTCATATAAGGCTTTTGCTCATGGATAAGCCCCCAAATTGGACGTGCCTGAACATCATTATCAGAAAAATACTTAATTGTGCTGTCCTTTTCACAGTTTTTCATCAGCAAGGCATAGAACCAATAATTTGGTCTTATTCCATCAGTAAAGTCGAGAATACACATTTTATCGTTATTAATTTCCTCTTTATAACGAAAGTAATTAACTCTCTTTGTTTCAATAAATTCTTCAAGTCTTTCAAGCTGAGCAACTCCCATCGCTGCCTGAATATTCGTCATGCGATAGTTATAACCAACTGCACCATGGAAGAAATTAGTCTGATCATCCTTTGCCTGTGTGGAAAGATATTTAACCCTCTTAGCTTTTTCTATATCCTTTGCGACAAGCATTCCGCCACCGCCTGTTGTGATTACTTTGTTTCCGTTGAAAGAATAAACTCCTATATCGCCGATAGTTCCGGCAAATTTGCCCTTGTATTTTCCTTCAGTGAAATAAGTTCCGAGTGCTTCCGTTGCGTCCTCAATTAAAACAAGATTATACTTGTTACATATTTCGACAGCGCTTTCGATGTCTGCCATATTTCCGAAAACATGAACAACGACAACAGCCTTAATAGGTCTGTTCGTTTTCTTATTACTGAGAGTTTTGCCGTCAAAGTTGCATTCCTCGCGGCAGAATTCCTCAAGCTTTTTCATATCCATGCAAAGACTTTCATCGCAGTCCATGAAAACAGGCTCTGCGCCAACATATTTAACCGGATTGACAGCCGCAATAAAAGTGAGTGTCGGAACAATTACCTCGTCGCCGTATCCAACATCTGAAACAACCATAGAAAGATGCAGCCCAGCTGTTCCACTCTGGCATGAAACAGCCATCGGAACATTGAGATATTCGGCTATTTCTTTTTCAAACCTATTGATAAATTCTCCGCCAGTAGAAACCCACTGAGTTGAAAGTGCTTCGTTAACATATTTCTGCTCGCTTCCGGTAATATTCGGTACCGACAAAGGAATAAAATTACTCATTTTATCATCATACTCCATCTCTTTTGCATTTTGTGCTTAAATTATGCACAAAGCTTTATATAACTTATACGTTATAAATATCAGGCTTGTACTTATTAAGATTATTTTTGAGGAACTCAATTGTTTTAGCAATTCCCTGCTCAAATGTATATTTCGGACTCCAGTTTGTGAGCCTTTTAATTTTTTCGTTTGAACCAAGAAGTCTGTTAACCTCGCTCTTTTCTGGGCGAAGTCTTTCCTCATCGCAAATGATTTTTGCTGAAGGATTTATCTGTCTGATTAGCTCCTCTGCAAGCTGACCAATTGAAATTTCCTGTTGTGTTGCGATGTTGACTTCCTCACCGATTGTCTTTTCGGATTTCGAAATCTCTATAAAGCCGTTTGCAGTGTCCTTAACATAGTTAAAATCGCGTGTTGGTGTGAGTGAACCAAGCTTAATTGTTTCCTGCCCTGAAAGAAGCTGTGTGATTATTGTTGGAATAACGGCTCTTGCGGATTGTCTTGGCCCAAAGGTGTTAAACGGTCTGACAATTGTCAGAGGAAGATTAAAGCTCCTAAAAAAGCTCTCGGCAAGTCTATCAGCGCCGATTTTTGTTGCAGAATAAGGCGACTGTCCTTGATATGGATGCTTTTCGTCAATTGGTACATATTGTGCAGTTCCATAAACCTCAGAGGTCGATGTAACAAGAATTCTTTCAGTTTTCAAATCTCTTGCTGCCTGCAAAACGTTGAGGGTTCCTTTTATGTTTGTGTCAACATATGAGTCGGGTGAATGATAGCTGAAAGGAATTGCAATAAGAGCAGCCAGATGAAAAACCGTATCAACGTCCTTCATTGCTTCTCTCACGCCGTTCGGATCTCTTATATCGCCTGAAAAAATCTCCATACTGTCCTTTACGCCTTTGTCAAGAGTATCAATCCAGCCCCATGTATTAAATGAATTGTAATATACAAAAGACTTAACATCATAACCATCTTTCACAAGTTCTTCTGCAAGATGGCTCCCAATAAAGCCGTCAGCACCGGTAACTAATACTTTTTTCATAAAATAATCCTCCAAAAATGTATTAAAATATTGCTCTTTGTTTTATTATTTTAAGCAATAAGAACACGCCAACTAAAAATGCAAGAAACCATCTAACTATCCACAAATTGAATAATGCATAAAATGCAGCGATAGATAACAGTGCAGCAATTACCCCCGGAGCATAAAACATTATATCAAAATGATATTTATAGTCTTTCTCCTTCACTGTGAACTGGTGGAACATGAACAGGACAACATATGATAACAAGGTAGCTATTGCTGCTCCCCACAGTTCAAACTTTGGTATTAATAAAAGATTTGCGATTATGTTCACAACAGCAGAAATGACTGTTCCAATCGCAATTGAAATAGTTTTCTTGCAGATTGTTTTATAATTAATTGAAAAGGAATACATAAAAATCAAATACATACTGAATGAAATTAATGGCATAAGAGGTATCCCTCTGTTGTATTCCTTCCCACCCATTATTCTAAGTATTTCAGGAGAAACTAGCATAAATCCGCAGAATATCGAGGTGTAAAAGAAAAGATATCTTTTACCTCTCTGCTTAATTACTTCGTCCTTGCCTTCACCTAGCATTTTGTAATATATCGGCACCCATGCGTTGTTAATTGCAACCCACAGAACAGAAATAAGCGAGGCAATAGTAAATATAAAGCTATAAATTCCGGCTGGTTCAAAGCCAACAGCTTTCTGAAGAATAATGCGGCTGCTCTGGCTCAAAAGCACATTTGACAGAAGATGAAAAATAATCGGCACACATATCGGCAATGCAAAAGCCCAGACCTTTTTGTCAAAGAGAGATTTGCTTTTTCTGATAAAATAAAAATATATTACTCCAGCAACAGCAATATTCGGCAGAGAATAACCAATAATTCTGCCCATATATTTTTCGCTGTCAGCAGAAATTGTCTGAATGAGAAAAATAGAAATTACGCTTGTTAAAATTGAAAGAGAAATCGTGATTAAAAACTGAAATATAGTTTTTTGATACTGCACGCAATAGGCGACTGCGAAATTAACAGTTGAAATTCCAAAGCTTTGAAGCAAAAGCAAAATTACCACAAGCCAAGTGAACTGCATTGCCGACGCGAGAAGCGGCAGAAAAATTAGCGACAGACCAAATATAAGTAAAAATGCTATCAGCGAAAGTCCCAGCAGAGATGAAATATACTTGTGCTGTTCCTCTTTGTTGATGTACATTTTTATATGAGGGATAACCGTCATTGAGGTCAAGCTGACAATCGGCACAAGCACATTCACCCACGATGTATAAACCGAAACAATACCATATCCTTCAATGTTCAACGCTCTCGTTAAATAAGGGGTAAGTATAAAATTAATTCCCTGATAAATAAGAGTGCCGATAATATTCAAAAGTGTGATGTAATTCTCATTTTTGGACAGGAGCTTGCGTTTTAAAACAGATTCGCTCAAATTTAATCTCCTCTTATTTTCTCAGTAATTTTTTATAAATCATTCCACGCAAAGAGTTTGGCATTAGTATTACAGCGCCATTTGCAGCAATCAAATAATAGGTTTTGAAAAGTCCGACAAGCTTCTGACTGTACATCCACATACGAAATTTTGACATAATCTTGAAATACTTAAACCCGCCGCGCCTTGCATAAAGATTCTCGCCTGCTCTCATTAAATAAAGCACATCAGGCATATTATAAAGCACACAATTTGACATAATCATTCTTACCCACAGGTGATAATCCTCATAAGCCGGGAAATGCTGATAGGCACCGCTTTTGATTACAGCAGATTTCTTATAAATAACAGTTGCATGATTCAGCGGGCAACGATATTTTGCAAACTCGACAATATCGGAATTATTTTCAGGAAGTCTTCTGACATTATCAATCTTTGTAGAATCAGTTGAAAACTCACCAATTGATGTACTCACAACATCAACTTCAGGGTGACTCTGCAAATATAAAAGCTGTTTTTCACAACGGTCTGGAGTTGAAATATCGTCACTGTCCATTCTCGCAACCAGTTCATTCTTACAGCTCTTCAAGCCAATATTTAAAACTTCTGCCCAGCTAGGATTTTTTGGGATACGAATTATATTGAATACTCCTGGATACTTACTTACATATTCATCAATGACAGCATCAAGCTTTTCCGTTAGCTTGCCGTCGCAAACAAGCACAAAATCATTTGTCAGACTGGTTTGTGTCATCATACTTTCGATTGCTTCTCTAAGATTTGACGCAGTTTCTTTAAAATAGACAGACATCAGTACTGAATATTCCATTAATTCAACCCCTATTTATTTCAGATTGTAGTGCGGATAGTATTCCTTATGATTTTCAATGTAGTCACACAGCTCATTTATCATTATATCATAATTTATCTGATTATACAAAATGTCTTTTCTGCTTGTTAATACCGATGTATCAACAGAATACTCAGAATCGGCGATAATGTTGATTTCATCAAGCTGTAATCGTTTTTTAAATGCACTCAGTAAATCATATTTGCTGATCGGAGAGGACGCGCCAAGATTGTATATCCCAGATGAATTGAATGCGACTGTATCAACAAACTTCGCAAACTCAAGAGAAGTAACCCCTGTAAATATCGCTTTTTTAAAACCCTTGACTTCACCCTTTTGCGAAAGAAACCAGTTAAGAAGTCCTTTTCCGCCTTCGTTCATATCGGGACCAAAATAACTTGACCTAATGGTGAGGTCTTTTGTGTTGTCAAGCTCGCCCAGGCTCTTGCTTCTTGCATAAAATGATGTATTCATCTGTGGAGCATTCTCGTCAAAGGGAGCTTTCCCTGAACCAAAAACTCCGTCGGTGCTGACCTGAACAATTTTGGTTTTTGTATTCTCATATTTTTTCTCAAGCCAATGTGGGAAATAGCTGTTCAGATATACAGCCTGAGATTTATTCTGTTCGCTTTCTCGAATAAGCAGAGCGATACAATTAATTATCATATCAAATTCATGATAATCAATAAATTGGGCAAGCTTTTGTGTGTCGCACACATTACAAACAAAGCTATCGTTGAACGCCGCCTTCGGAAATGATAAGTCCTTGACATTATGTCCCTTTTCGCGCAAATAAATTGTAGTGAGATGTCCGAGCATTCCGCCCGAACCCAAAACCAATATGTTCATTTCTTAATTTCCTTTTTTCTATTTTGCAAGTGCCTCTTTAAGAATTCTATGCTGAATTTCACTTAGCTTGGCATTTTCATATACCTTCTGAGCAGCTTTGCCTATATTTTTTATACTTCCGTGTGCACGCTTGATTATCATCTTATTCACTTGAAATATAGCTGCTATTTCTTCAGGAGTTTTAATCTTATCAAATCCCCAGTATGGGTTGCAAAGCGAAATCTGCTCTTCTGAAAAAGGCTCTTTTCCAAGAGAAAATATTTTCATAAAATCATTCTCAATATCTTTCATTGAAGATGACATCTGCTCGGAAACACTAATATCTTTCATTTTGCTGACAATGTCCCCATTGAACATAATTACAGGCTTTTTGAGATATATGCTATAACCCAAAAACGTGCCGAGGGAATTTGCGGCAACACTATCCGATAGCTCAATTATTGTTCTCAATCGTCTGATGAAATTATAATCGCCGCGAAAGCCTGCAGATACTATCTTCGCTCCCCTATCACTAAAAAGCTTGTTAATTTCATGGTCTAGGTCAGCCCAATATGAACACACAACAACAGAATCAAAATCCTTCGCCAAAGTGTCCATAACATAATCAACAAACTTTGTCGCATTATATTTGCTCTCCGCCAACTCATAAGTATGAGTCGGGAAGATTACAAGAGTTTTGCCAAGCTCTGATTTCATTCTGTCAAAAGTTTCTTTATCATAATATGGTCTTGCGTAATGAATATAAGGTCCTATAACGTAGTAAGGATTCCCAACATATTCCTTGCGCCATTCATCAAGAAAATATTCTCCCTGAAAAATTCTCGGTGGATGATTTTTTTTTGTCTGCATATAAAACTGTATTCCATGCTCCATTATGGGGAAATATATAAAGTCCTTTTTATCAAGGCCTGCATAATTGTACATCTCATTAATATGCCCATATAATAGACTTTCGCTGAAAGATTTTTTTACTGAAAAAATTCCACTGGAATAAACATTCTTAAAGTTTTTTATAAACTCGCGAAAATCCTCAAAATTCCCAATAGAATCGTACTTTGAAGCTTCATCAATGAATTTCTCAACTCTGTTATTGAATTTGCGCATTATAATTGAACGCAAAAAATTATTTAGGTAAAGATTCTTCTCGAGCAATTGCCTCAACATTTTTCCCTCCAGCTTTAGTATTATAGGACAAAATATAGCCTAAAGATATCCAGAATAAGGCAGACTGCAAAACATTTGTGAAAACAATTGCATCAGTGAACACAGCTGACATAGCTATCATTAAAACAATTATCAAAGGATAAGCAAATTTGTCCAGATTTTCGTAATCCTTGTCTACGAATAATTTATAAATCAAATTTATTAGTTTGATCAACGCGGCTATTATAAATACAAAGAAAATAGCCAAGCCGACAGCTCCTGTACATACAAGTAGTGTAATAAAATCATTCTCAAGAGAAACCGCTTTTTCTATCTTGCTGACATTAGGGAAAACTGAATTTACTGCATGGTTATAGCCTCTTAAAGATGTTCCGAACACAGGATAGTGTGGATATACTTTCAGCGCCCTTTTCCAATGAATAATTCTTCCGTTTCCTAACTCGCTGCCTTCAACATAATCTGTTCTTTCAAAAGTAATAATATCTTCTTGATCTGAAAAATCACCACTATCTGTTGGGAGGCTATCGGTTGTCATACTGCTATTTCCATTATATGAATGATTAATAATTTTCGCCGAAGTAATTTTTACAGCTTGAAATAAAGATACTGTCAGCAGCAAAACGCAGAAGGAATAGCTTAAATTTCGCATTAAAATTTTTCTATCCTTAGATTTCAAAACTAACATTATAAGAAATAATATTATACCCGCAAATAAGGCCGTTCTGCCTGTATTTGAGCCGGAATAGACTATGTATAGGAAATTAACAATACAATTAAAGACTAAAAAGACTCTTATTTTTTTGGAAGAAGCTTTAAAAAATCCAACGGCAATAATTACAGAAATAGCGCAATACAGCGCGCCATAATTTGGGCTTCTGTAAAGTCCAAATAAACGTTGCGATAAAAAGCCCCATTTCCCATAAGATTCAACTCCGCCTTTTCTGAGGAAAACAAAGAAAATTGATATAAAGGCGAAAATCGAAGTAAAGCACAAATATACCCAAGACAAAACTTTCAGATTTTTGTCTTTCTGTTCCTGATTTGAGTAAAAAGCAATCAAAAATAAAGTGAAAATCTGAATGGTGAACCATAAAATATCTTTAACATTTTCGCCGAAGCTAACTGGATAATTAACCAAAATAGTTATACAATAGCATCCAATAAATGCAGCTAAGATATATGCATAAATATTTTTTATAAGCTTTTGTCTGTTTTTAACAATTATTACAAGAGAATATATACCGCCGCATAATACTGCCGCAGCCATTAAAACGCTTGTGAACCTCCTGCTGTTAAGAAACGGATTTGCTTTAATTATGAACAGTATTAAAATGAAAATCTGATATGAAAGTGAGGTGAAGAAATTCTGCCTTACTTTATTCATAATATTGCCTCTCCTTTATTATTTGTTGAGTAATTCCTTAATATAATCAAGCTTCAATAATTTTGTCTTGACTTCCCCAACTGACAGAAGCTTTACCGAACTTGAAGTATACGGCTCAACTTCAGAGAAAGACTTGTTCCCAAAATCAAGATATTTTTCATAATTCAAAGAACGCTGATCAAGCGGAACTCTGAAATAATTGCCCATGTCCTCTGCCATAGCAGCTTCTTCAGCTGTCAAAAGTGTTTCATAAAGCTTTTCGCCATGACGCGTTCCAATTGTTTTCACGTCAACATTCTTATTTTTTCCAAACAATTCGACAACAGCCTTCGCGAGTACATCAATTGTTGATGAATCAGCCTTTTGAATAAATAAATCACCAGGATTTGCATTCTGGAAAGCATATATTACAAGGTCAACTGCTTCCTCAAGTGACATAATAAATCTAGTCATGTTCGGATCTGTAATTGTTATTGGCAGACCTGCATTAATTTGGTCAATGAAAAGCGGAACAACGCTTCCTCTTGAACATAACACATTCCCGTATCTTGTGCAGGCAATTGTTGTATTTTCCGCATTAACAGTTCTTGCCTTTGCTGAAACCGTCTTTTCCATCATGGCTTTTGAAATACCCATTGCATTGATTGGGTAAGCAGCCTTATCGGTTGAAAGACAAATAACTTTCTTAACTCCGTTATCAATGCAAGCAGTTAGTACATTATCTGTTCCAAGTACATTTGTCTTGACAGCTTCAATCGGGAAAAATTCGCAGCTTGGCACCTGCTTCAAGGCTGCTGCGTGAAAAACATAGTCAACATTGTACATTGCATTCTTTACACTTGCAAGATCTCTGACATCACCTATATGAAATTTGATTTTATCGTTATGGTATTGCTTACGCATATCATCCTGTTTTTTCTCATCTCTTGAGAAGATACGAATTTCTCCGATATCAGTATCCAAAAAACGATTTAACACAGCATTTCCAAAACTTCCGGTTCCTCCGGTAATCATCAATGTTTTTCCTTTAAACATATCAAGACTCCTCACAAATTATTAGGTACATACCCTTAACTAATTTATTATACCACACTCTCAAGTGATGTCAACAAAAACGAAACAAAAAAATAATACTATAATAATACTATTTTTTTCAGAAAGAAACAAATTATAATTATTAATATTTGATAATAAATGAGATTATATAGAAATAAATCCATAATAATGCTTTTGTATTTATTAAAAAATTTTAAGCAATATTGTATTATAAGTAACTTGTCTCACATTTATTAAAAATAAATTATTGAGAACTACCCCCAATATTTTTTAAAAAGTGTAGAATTTATTCTTTTGTCACTAGACAAATATCATATTTTGATTTACAATGTAATATGTTTAAATAAACAAAACTCTTGAAGAAATGATGAAAATGCTTGATAAACACTCAAAAAACAACTAATATAAAAATAAAAAAGCCGACATAAAGTCGGCTTTTTTTATATTGTCCATTCTTTTGCTTTTTCATAATCATCAATGCAAGCAGTAACAAAAGGCAAGGATTTTTTCTTTATATATCTCTTGTATTTTGAACTTAATCCCACAAATGCTACCTTTTTCAATGGCTTGCCGAGATTAATAAA
>JAEWZG010000087.1 GCA_023395435.1 Bacillota bacterium | reverse complement strand
TTTCCTTATCAGCTTGCTGAATGCTTAAATAATATATTTCTTTAATTTTTTCATCAAGGAGCTGTGATATAAGTATATGTCCCTTTGCATTAGGATGAATATCATATTTTGAAATGTTTGTGTAATTCGCTGCATCCTTATTAAATGCACTATAGATATCAACGTAATAGTAAACTTGTTCTGATTTCCCATCGAGAGAACCAATGTTGTTTTCTCGTATTGTTTTATTTATATCTGAAAGTAAGGATTCAACAGCTTTATCAATAAATTCAATATTTGTAGCATTGCTTAACGGATTGAATACAGTTTGAAAAACAATCTTTGCCTTTGGATTTTGTTTTATAATATAATCTTTTGTTGCAAGAAAACTATCTTTGAAATTTTTATTTGTGCTTTCTTTGGACTTTGATAACTCATCTGAAGTCAGATACGAAATAATGTTCTTATAGACAGCTTTGTCCTTAAGGTTTATGTTTTTTATATCATTGAAAGTGTAATCATCACCAAGACCTGTTGCTTCACCTAAAGCTTTATAAAAGAATTGTAAAACATCGTTCCCACCAATTGAAATAATAATATAATCGGAACTTTTAAGCTTTTCATCATAATCGCCTGTCTTAAGCATTTCAAGCAACTCTGATGAGGTAAGTCCATCACTTGCAAGATTATAATAATCTGAAAGTGAATATTTTTCCTTAAGAATTTTCCCGTAGTTCATTACAATATAGTTTTTTTCATTATATCCATGCTGAGGAGAATCATGGTCATAACCTTCAAGCCCATAACCTGTTGAAATTGAATCACCGAAAATTATAATCTTATGAGGATAATATTCATTTTTATTTGTTTTAGCGGATGCAAAATTAACTATATTTGTTAACATAAAAATAAATGAAATAAATATGCATAATTTTTTTTTCATATTTAACCTACTTTCTGAAAGCAATAAGTTTTTTTTGTTTTCTTGCAGCAACCTTCATTAATTTGTTTCCTGAAGAAACCACAAGAATTCCCATAGCAAGTGCTCCAGCAACGCCAAGCGTTTCAAGGAGCATATTAATAAATTCTGAGTTTTCACCCAATATACAATACTCCATAGTATAATACATCATTCCTCCCGGCACAAGTGGTATTATTGATGGAACAAGAATTACAGTAGCGGGAGTCTTCTCAATTCTTGCGAGAACTTCGGCATAAATCGTTGTAATTATTGTTGCAAAAAGATATCTTGTGATATCTTCACTAAAGATAAACCCCATAGCAATATATGCTCCTTGACTCAAAGCTCCGCCAAGACCGGAGTAAAACAGTTTTCGTCCTTGTATATTAAATATAATTCCAAAACAGAAAGAACCTATAAAAGAATACGCACATTCAAGAAAATAATTCATAGGAATTCTCCTAACCTGTTATCCCGAATAAGGTCAGCGCAAGAGCAACACCAATAGCAATACCTGTTGCAACAAGCATCGCTTCAATAAGTCGAAGTACTCCTGCAATAAGATCGCCCATCATAAAATCTCTCATTGATGTTGTTAGAATAAGACCAGGAACAAGAAGCATTATAGTACCGATAATAATTTTATCATAATGATCAGCAAGACCGAATTTAATAAAAAGTATTGCAAAAAGTGAACCAATTGAACTACAGAATATATTAATAAAAATTGTATTAGCTTGAAGTTTGGTTAAATTATCATAAATAAACTTAACAACAATGCCGCATATCATTGAAAAAGCAGCGTCTTTCAGATTCCCTCCAAAGAAAAGACAGAAGATAGCAGGTGCTACAGCATACGCTATGGTGTTGGAAATTTTACTATATGTTTTCCTTGTCAGGATAATTTTTATCATTTCATTAACAGTTGTTAAGTCCGGTGTATTATTGCAGATATATCTTGAAAGATCATTAAGCTTGTCCACCTTGTCAAGGTCAGTTTCTTTTACAAAAATATGCTTTGAAAGTGTATAGGTATTTTCATCTTCCATATTGATAGTAACAATAATTGCTGAGGGAATAGCGAAAATCTCTGTGCTTATTGCTCCGTAAGCTTTGCATATTCTGTAAATTGATTCCTCAACCCTATATATTTCAGCACCGAATTCAAGCATAAGGCTTCCTATTTTAAGTGCAACTGGCAATAGATTCTTACTTTGCATTATGTTTTCCTTCAAAAATACAGTTTTTTCTTGATAATAAAGGTAAATTCAATTATAATTATTATAACCAAATTTTTCGGGAGAATTAAAATGCTTGTAAATTTAGAAAACATAAATAAATTTTATAATGGTAATCAGATATTAAAAAATATAAGCTTTACTATTGAATATAACGATAGAATAGGTCTTATCGGTATAAATGGCTGTGGAAAATCAACGCTATTAAAAATTATAACACAAATTGAAGATTATGATAAGCTCAATGATATAGAAAGTACATTTGCTGTCTCAAGGAATAAAACAATCGGCTTTTTAAGACAAAACAGCGGACTTGATAATACCAGAACAATTCAGGAAGAAATGATACAGACTTTTTCTTCACTTCTTGATATTCATGAAAGAATGCGTGAACTTGTAGATCTAATAGCTCAATATAATTCAGAGGGTAACAAAGCAGAATATGAAAAAGCCTCACATGAATATGCTGAAAAAAGTGCATATTTTGAAGCTTGTGAAGGCTATCTAATAGAAGTAAAAATAAAAACAATACTTAACGGCATGGGCTTTGGGAATATTCCGACCGACAGACTTATCAAAACTCTTTCTGGTGGAGAAAAAACTCGTCTTGCACTTGCAAAGCTACTTCTTGAAAATCCTGATTTACTTATCCTCGATGAACCTACAAACCATCTTGATTTTGATACATTAGTTTGGCTTGAAGGTTATCTTTCAACCTATAAAGGTGCTTTGCTTATTGTTTCCCATGACCGTTATTTTCTTGATAAAATCTGTACAAGAATATGTGAGATTGAACGTGGAAAATTAACATCTTTTAAAGGCAACTATTCAAGCTATCTTGTCATAAAGGAACAGCTTGTAGAAAGACAGATAAAAGAATATGAACAGCAACAGTTACAGATTGCTGACTTAAATGATTATATACAAAAAAATAAGGTGCGTGCTTCTACTGCGAAAATGGCAAAAAGTCGTGAGCATCAGCTTGAAAAAATTGAACTTTTAGAAAGACCAATTACAACTTATAAAACATCAAAAATTAAGCTTGAGTATGATATTGTCCCGCCAAAGGATATATTAAAGGTGAAAGGCCTTCTTGTAAAAGTAGGTAAGAATGATAAGGAAAAAGTACTTGTACCTTCTTTTAATCTTGAAGTAAAAAGGGGCGAAAAAGTTGCAATAGTCGGCCCTAATGGTATAGGAAAATCAACAATACTAAAATATCTTCTTAACAGAATTTCGAGAGAAAAGGGAAGAATTGAATGGGCAATGAATGTAAAAACAAGCTTTTTTGAACAAGAAAACACTCAGCTAAATTTTAATAACACTGTCCTTGAGGAGCTTCACAGGCGTTATCCGCGTGAAACTGAACAGACTATGCGTGATATTCTTGCAAAGGTTCTCATGTTCGGAGAAAATGTTTTCAAGCCTGTCAGTGTAATCAGTGGTGGTGAACGTGCAAAGCTTTGTTTTGCAATAATGATGAAGGAACGTGCAAACGTTCTTGTCCTCGATGAACCAACAAACCATCTTGACCTTTTGACAAAGGAAGTCCTTGAGGAAGCCTTGTATGAGTATGATGGAACAATAATTTTTGTTTCTCATGACCGTTTTCTTTTAAATAAAATAGCTACTCGTATTATTGAAATTACACCTGATGGTGTTACTGAATACAAGGGTAATTATGATTTTTATGCTGAGGAAAAGCAAAAGGTTTTGCTTGAAGAACAGATTTTTGAAAAGCCAAAAGCTAAGCCGACTGATAATAATGTCAAAGCATATAGAAGTAAGGAACAACGTTCTATTGAAGTAAAGAGAAAGAATGAAATCAAGTCCCTTGAAAAAGAGGTTGATGATTTACAGAATCAGATCAATGATATTGAGCAGGAAATTTTATTGCCTGAAATATATACTGATTATCAGTTAATGAATGAAAAATGCAGCTTGCTGGAAGAATTGAAAAAAGAAATGAGTGACAAATTTGACCTCTGGACAGAATTATGTGAAGAATTAGAATAAAATTTGACATATTCGCGTTAAAGTGTTAAAATATTATCATATTAAAGTAAAAACGGGGTACAGGAATGAAAAATTATGATTTTCCTATCCTGGGTGAAGAAAAAGAACTGCCGTTTTTTGTTATATCCACCGGATACTGTGATAATGATGACTTAGTATTTTCAAAAACAGGATATACTTGTTACCGCTTGTTTATTTGTACAAGTGGACAGGGAATATTAAAATACGATGGATATAATTATACGATAGCAAAAAACAACGCACTGCTAATTCCCCCAGGTAAAAAATTTGAAATTAATCAGACAACAAATTCTATAAGTCTGTATTGGGTTAATTTTCACGGTTCTTCTACAGATTCTTTATTCAATAAGTATTTCAATTTTCATAACCCAGTTATAAATATTGATGATATAAATATTGTAATGAGAATTTATGATAAAATAAGCAACTATAACACTGATGCTATCAATTATTTCAATATGAGTAATTCCATTGATCTGTATATGCTTATTCTTGAAATTCAAAAGCAACATCGTTTTTATAAGTATAAGAACAGAAGTGTAAAGTTAAATCAACTAATGCCGATTATTGAATACATGAACAATAATATTGATAAGGATATTACCCTTGATCAGCTATCAGAGATAGTCGGGTTTACGCCACAATATATTTGCAGACTTTTTAAGGAATGTCTTAACTTAAGACCGTTTGAGTATTTTTCAAAAGTACGTATTGCATATGCAAAAAAAATTCTGTTGGAAACTGATCTTCACATCAACAAAATTGGTGAGAGTTTAGGATTTTCAGATTGCAGTTATTTCTGTTCAGCCTTCAAGAAAAGCGAAAACTGCTCTCCGGCTGAATTTCGTGAAATGAATAAATAAAATTATACCTGTTTCGACAGGTATTTTTTATTGTAGAAAAAAATCTTAGAAAATTTTATATTATGTATTGACAAACAATATTATACGGTATATAATATAGAAAAAGATATAATACTATAATATTTAGAAAGCAGGTGATGTTTTGGCATTTTCAATCAGTTCAAGCTTACTTGATGCAATGG
>JAEWZG010000130.1 GCA_023395435.1 Bacillota bacterium | reverse complement strand
GATGAATTCCCTCTTTCACTATCTTTCACCTCTTTCTAAAGTTATTATGATACACATAGTAGCCCATCATAATTACCTTCAGACAGTAGTACTATGGAAAAATCATTAACGCTTGAATATTATAACATAACAAAATAATTATTGCAAGAGTTTTTATATAATTAATTATTAATTTGTATGCAAAGGGGTTTGAGGACGACCGAAAAGCCATCGAGGTTATTTATCTTAATTATTGTAACACTTTAATTTTTGTGGTACAATAATTAAAATTAATCTTTAAGGATATTTATTATGGATGATGAAATAAATGTAATATTAGCCTCTGGCTCGCCAAGACGAAAAGAACTTTTAAAAATGCTTTTTGCGGATTTTAGAATATTCCCGACGAATACTGATGAAAGCATCCCCGAGGGCCTTAATGTATATGAGGTTGCGGAATATCTTTCTGTAAAAAAAGCAAAAAGTATCAAGGCAAACAACGCACTTGTTATTGCCTGTGATACTGTTGTAATTGCAGATGGGAAAATTCTCGTCAAGCCAGAATCCAGTGAAGATGCTGTAAGAATGCTTTCGATTCTTTCCGGAAAGATTCATGATGTTGTAACAGGAGTCTGCCTGAGCTATAATAATAGAACCTTATCATTTTCACAAAAAACATCCGTTGAATTCTATAAGCTTTCTCATAATGAAATTTCAGCATATGTTATGACCGGTGAGCCAATGGACAAGGCTGGAGCTTATGGAATACAGGGATTAGGTGGTCTTTTTGTAAAGAAAATAAACGGCGATTATTATAATGTTGTTGGATTACCTGTCGCAAGACTCAAACGTGAAATAAACAATTTTCTAAAAGCAGTGCTTTAATCAAATATATTACTCTTGTTTTCTTTTTCTATTACTTTATAAACACATAGATTATTGCTACCGTCAACTGTTGCAAGCATAATATCCTTATAATTATTATAACCCTGCGCATGAAGCTGATTATCAAGCCATATATTATCTTTTCCTGAATGACGAAGATTCTGTGGCATAAGCTTCCCATCAATAATTACATTGCATACAAGTGAGTCTGGTTGTGTCATAATATTCATATCAGCACAAGTTGCAGGACGTGACGGAGCTTTCTGAAGGAAGCTCACCTTCCCATTGTTCTCCATAATTGCATATTCGATATCAGCAAAATTATAATAACCCTGACTTCTTGCAAGTGTAAGTATATCATTTATATCAAGTCTTGCTTTAAGAAGATTTTTTTTATAAATTACGCCTTTTTCCACTAACATTATAGTTTTTCCTGAAAGCACTCTACGCATTTTAACAGATTTTATAGTCAGCAAGGAAATTGTAAGGGCAAAAATTGTATAGGTAATCATTGCAACAAGAATTATAATAAAATCCTTAGGCTGATCAGAAATAGCAAGATCAGCTGCTATTGAACCGATTGAAATTCCGTTAACGTAATCGAACATGTTCATCTGGGAAACCTGCTTGTTTCCTATCATTTTTACTAATAAGAATAATGCAATTATTGAGAATAATGCTACCAAAAATGATCTTAATAAAAACATATATTTTCTCCCGTTTATTTAAAATTATTGTTGGTATTGTGAGTAATTTTAAGAAAAATATACTGAACAATTAACGCCAAAAAAGCATATTATATCACGGGGGCGATTAATATGGCAGAAGAAAATGCTAAAAAAGCATATGAAAAAACAAAAAACAGCAAGACTAAAAAATGTAATAAATCCTGCCTATTTGCAGACGGAAAAAGCCTCAACATTCTTGCGGCTGCGACGGCAAATATAATTGCTGACAATTTTTCAAATGATGAGCTTGCATTATTATCTATTTTTATGACAACAATCGGTGATAACCTCGGAACAATAGTTGCTGCAAATGTTTTGATAAACAGAAACCAAAATGAAGAAATTGTCATTCCGGCTACAGCTGCAATTATATAAATACATATTTATCAAGGATGTGAAATAATGCCACGATTTTTTATTCAAGACATAGGTAAAGATAATATTATTATTTCAGGCAGTGAAGCTGAACACATATCAAAGTCACTGAGAATGCAAAAGGGTGATGAATTAATCGTCTGTGATACGAAAGGCAATGATTATTTCTGTGTTATTGAAAACATAAGTGATGTTGTTAATGTAAAAATTTTAAATATAGAAAAATCTGTTACTGAACCTAGTGTGAATGTCACTATATATCAGGCAATGCCGAAGTTGGACAAGCTTGAAACCATTGTACAAAAATGTGTTGAACTTGGTGCTGTTAAGATTGTTCCTGTGCTGACAAAAAGATGCATCAGCAGGCCTGATGAAAAAAACATGAATAAAAAAATTGAAAGACTGTCAAAAATTTCACTTGAAGCCGCAAAGCAGTCTGGACGCGGAATTATCCCAACTATTGAAAAATTGGTAAGCTTTAAAACAGCAGTTAGCAGAATGAAAACTGATGATATTGGGATAATATTATATGAAGGCGGAGGGAAAAGTCTATCGGATATTGATTTTATTAAAAAAAGGAACATCAGCATACTTATAGGTTCAGAAGGTGGATTTGATTCCGATGAAGTTGAATATGCTGAAGAAAATGGAATTCAAAGAGTAGGACTCGGTAAAAGAATTCTCCGATGTGAAACTGCTCCTATTGCTTCTCTTTCTATAATTATGCACCTGACAAAAAATATGTAATTTTCTCATTGAATTTTGGAACAAGTTGTGGTATAATTTGATAAAGTAATTTTAAAAAAAGAAAAGGAGTGAAACAAATGAAAAAAGGAACCGGTATTTTTATTGCTCTTGCAGCCGCAGCAGCAGGTGCCGCAGCAGCAGTTTTTGCAATAAAGAGGAAGAAAGAGCTTGACCAATACGCTTATGATGAGTTTGATGAAGATTCATTTGATGATTGTGATTGTGAAGATTGCGATTGTGAAGATTGTTACGATGATGAAGATGTATCTGACAACGATACTATAATTAATGATGAAGAAGTAGCACTTGATTCAATCGAAGACGAGATTGAAGATAACGATACTCCTTTACAATCTGATTTTTAAGAAAAGTTTATTATAGCAATGATGAAAATCATTGCTATTTTTTTGTTGTAAAAATACTTTTTTTATGATAAAGTTATATATTATTGACTATAAACAAAGGAATGATTAGCATGAGAATGAGAAAGAAGAAGCGTCTTAGCGAGCGTTTTGAAGCCTGCTCCGATGTACTTATTGAAATTAATATTGAAAGCTTAAACCTTAATGATGAAATAGATATAGGTAGATTTGACTGTCAAAGTTTCTTTGGCAATAGTAATCCTGTTCATCTTGAAATAGGATGTGGAAAAGGACAGTTCGTTATTGAAACGGCAAAAAGATACCCAGAAATTAATTTTATTGCTGTTGAAAAAACAAAAAACGTGATTGTTACTGCACTTGAAAATGCATTGGAGCAGAATATAAAGAATGTTAGATTTATTAATTGTGGTGCTGAATATCTTAAAGGTTATTTTGATGAGAAAGTGATAGAAAGAATATACCTTAATTTCTCCTGCCCTTATCCTAAAAAGAAATATACAAAGCATAGACTTACACATGAAAATTTTTTGAAATTATATAAGAAGGTACTTGTCCCTCATGGTGAAATTCATCTTAAAACTGACAATACAAGTTTTTTTGAATACACTATAAATAGCCTTTGTGACTTTGGATTCACTCTAAAAAATGTTACATTTGACCTTCATCATTCTGATTTCGAAGGAAATATTGTAACAGAATATGAACAGCGTTTTTCTGACATGGGATGCCCTATTTATAGGCTTGAGGCTTATTTGAAATAATATTTAACAAATTATAAATTTTTATATTTGTAGACTTGTATAAAAACCAAAACTTTTTTTATTCTTCATATACAAACATTGTCGAATTGTATTTAAACTTGAATTATTATGTTGTATAATATAAATATAGGAAAGCAAAAAGGGGTGACAAATATGAAAATAGAAAATATTGCAGTTGCTAATGAATACTCCATCATCAGTTCTTTTGACCTT
>JAEWZG010000152.1 GCA_023395435.1 Bacillota bacterium | reverse complement strand
AAAAGCTCAAATTTTATAAGTTGGTTACTTTATAACCATGTGTAAATCCTACACACACTTGTGAAACGGTCAATAAGAGTAGTAAAAGTATTCTTGCTATATAGACTCTGATATCTGCAAAGTGAATCATAATATGGGGACTTATTTTCATTCTCATATAATGCACAATTTGTAGAAAAAGCTCAAGTGATGTTGTGGTTTATACCATAATATGACTTGAGTTTTTTTATGTCTTGGAGGGTGAAAAATGGATAACAAGCTTAAACTTTACGGTTTCAATAACCTTACAAAATCACTCAGCTTTAATATCTATGATGTCTGCTATGCAAAAAGTGAACGAGAGCAGAAGGATTACATTGCTTATATTGATGAGCAGTATAATAGTGAGCGTCTCACTAATATTCTGTATCAGGTGACAGACATGATTGGTGCCCATGTAATAAATGTTTCAAAGCAGGATTATGACCCACAGGGTGCAAGTGTAACATTCCTAATTGCGGAAGAATCAATGGTTCCCGCTTCAAATGAAACAGTTGTTGCACACCTTGATAAGAGTCATGTTACTGTTCACACCTATCCTGAATTCCACCCTGACAATTCTATTGCAACATTCAGAGTTGACATCGACGTTGCCACCTGTGGTGAGATAACTCCGTTATCAACACTTGATTTTCTTATCGGAAGCTTTGATTCAGATATTATCACAATGGATTATAGAGTACGAGGCTTTACCCGTGACATAAGCGGAAAAAAGCTTTTTATGGACCACAAGATTTCCTCCATTCAGGATTACATTAATCCACATACCCTCACAAGATATGATGCTATTGATATAAATGTTTATCAATCAAATATATTCCACACAAAAATGCTTATCAATGAAGTTGATTTGCAGAATTATCTATTCAACACAGATGTTTATGAGCTTCCACCAAAGACAAGACTCAATATCACAAACAACCTGAGAAAGGAAATGATAGAGATTTTCTCAGGAACAAATGTGTATTGATCATTGCCGCCGAAAATATATACTTTTTTTAGCTATAAATGTTTTTGTCATTTCTTGTCTTGATACAAGAAATGACGAAAGAAAATCAAGTCAAATTCTCAAACACGTTTCGCTCACGCTCAACAACTCGAATTTGACATTCGCACTCTGACGCCGACTTTTGAGTGACGGTCGCTCAATCAACCAGTAAAGTTTGTTATTCTATAATTAGTTTGTATGTGGTTGATTTCATGCTCCGACCTTTTAATACTTTTGATATGTTTAAGTTATTGTGTGCAAGGGGTTCGGGGGCGACCACAAAGCCACCGTAAATATAAATTATTCTTTTATCGGAGGGTAAAATGTATAAATTAAATCAGGAAAAGGCGCCGATACTTGAGGCCTTACAGGACTTCAAGAAAATGCGTATTGTTCCTTTTGATGTTCCAGGTCATAAAAGAGGAAAAGGCAACGAAGAACTTACCAACTTTCTAGGTGAAAAATGTGTGACTGTTGATGTAAACTCAATGAAGCCACTTGATAACCTCTGCCATCCTGTTTCTGTTATTAAAGAAGCTGAAGATCTTACAGCAGATGCTTTCGGTGCTTCTCATGCCTTCTTTATGGTGAACGGGACAACAAGTGCTGTTCAGGCAATGATTTTATCTGTCTGTAAAAAGGGCGATAAAATTATTTTACCGAGAAATGTGCATAGAAGTGCTATTAATTCGCTAATCCTTTGTGGTGCTGTTCCTGTTTACATCAATCCACAAACAAACAACGAGCTTGGAATTGCTCTTGGAATGGCATTGAGTGATGTTGAAAATGCTATAAAGGAAAATCCTGATGCTGTAGCGGTTTTTGTAAACAACCCAACATACTACGGGATATGCTCAAACCTTAAAGCAATAACAAAGCTAGCACACGAGAACAATATGAAGGTGCTTGTTGACGAAGCGCACGGAACGCATTTTTATTTCAGCGATAAGCTGCCTGCATCTGCAATGAGCGTTGGTGCTGATATGACATCAGTAAGCATGCATAAGTCAGGTGGTTCACTCACTCAAAGCTCATTTTTGCTTTGTGGCGAGAATATTAATCCGAACTATGTAAGGCAAGTTATAAACCTCACTCAGACCACAAGCGGTTCTTACCTCCTTCTTTCAAGCCTTGATATTTCAAGAAGAAATCTTGCTCTTGAAGGGAAAGAGATTTTTGACAAGGTAATTGATTTTTCTGAATATGCAAGAGAAGAAATTAACAACATCGGTGACTACTACGCTTATTCAAAAGAACTGATAAACGGTGATTCCATTTTTGATTTTGATATTACAAAACTTTCAATCAACACTCTTAACATTGGTCTTGCCGGAATTGAAGTATATGACCTTCTTCGTGATGAATATGATATTCAGGTTGAATTCGGTGACATTGGGAATATTCTTGCTTATATTTCTGTCGGTGACAGGCATAAGGATATTGAACGGCTTGTTAGTGCATTATCCGAAATAAGAAGGCTTTATAAAAAAGACAAAACTGGTATGATGAAGCATGAGTATATAAATCCAAAGGTTGTACTTGCTCCGCAAAAGGCTTTCTATTCTGAAAAAACTCCCGTACTAATTGAGGATAGCGTGGGCAAGATATGTACTGAATTTGTTATGTGCTATCCACCTGGAATTCCAATTCTTGCACCAGGTGAAGAAGTAACACCAGAAATAATTGATTATATTATATACGCAAAAGAAAAGGGTTGTTTTATGACAGGCCCTGAAGATATGAACATTGAGTATATTAATGTTCTGAAAGGGGGATTTTAGTTGGAGCTTTGGTTTTCTGAAAAGCATACTAAAAACTGCAAATTTTCTATAAAGGTTGATAAACAAATTTATACAGCACAGAGTGATTTCCAACGAATTGATGTTTTTGAGTCAAAGGAATTCGGAAGATTCTTGACATTAGATGGATATATGATGCTCACAGAAAAGGATGAATTTATATATCACGAGATGATAACTCACGTTCCTATGGCTGTTCACCCGAATGTTAAAAATGTTCTTGTTATCGGTGCCGGCGACGGTGGCGTTGCAAGAGAGCTGACACGATATGAAACTATTGAAAGCATTGATATTGTTGAAATTGACGAAATGGTTGTTGATGTATGCAGGAAATACCTGACGCAGACTGCCTGTGGTTTTGACGATACGAGAGTTAATCTTTACTTTCAGGACGGGTTAAAGTTCATCAGAAAATGTGAAAACAAATATGACCTTATTATTGTTGACTCAACCGATCCATTCGGTCCTGGCGAAGGGCTCTTCACAAAGGAATTCTACGGGAATTGCTTTAAGGCACTCAAGGAAGATGGCATTATGGTAAATCAGCATGAAAGCCCATTCTATGAAGATGATGCTGTTGCTATGCAAAGGGCGCACAAAAGAATTGTTGAATCCTTTAATATAAGCCGTGTATATCAGGCTCATATCCCGACATATCCGTCAGGACACTGGCTATTTGGCTTTGCTTCAAAAAAATATCACCCTGTAGGTGATTTAAAAGCAAAGGAATGGGATCAGCTTGCACTCAAGTCAAGATACTATAACACTAATTTGCACAAGGGGGCATTCTACCTCCCGAATTATGTTGAGGAGCTTTTAAAAGATGTTGAATAGAAATATTGAAACCTTTATAGGCTGTGACAAGGAGTATAACGAAGCTGATATTGTGATTTTCGGAGCTCCTTTTGATTCAACCACATCATATCGCCCAGGAACACGTTTTGCAAGTAAGGTTATGCGTTCTGAATCCTTCGGACTTGAAACTTACTCCCCTTATCAGGATAAAGATTTGTGCGATATCAATGTTTTTGACGGTGGGGATCTTGAGTTACCTTTTGGGAACACACAAAGGGTTCTTGATGAGATTTCAGATATGACTAAAGATATTCTTAATGACAATAAAGTCCCTGTAATGATTGGTGGCGAGCATTTAGTCACTCTCGGAAGTATCAGAGAGGTCACAAAGAAACACCCTGACCTTTGCATTATTCATTTTGATGCTCATACTGACCTTCGTGATGATTATTTAGGAGAAAAGCTTTCCCACGCCACAGTAATAAGACGTTGTCACGATATTTTAGGAGACAACCGTATTTTTCAGTTTGGAATAAGAAGTGGCGAGAAGTTTGAATTTGAATTCGCTAAAGAACATAATTTTATCAACAAATTCGACTTGAATGGACTTGAAGAAATTGTAGTTAAGCTTGCTGACAAGCCAGTTTACTTTACACTTGACCTTGATGTTCTTGACCCATCGGTCTTTTGTGGAACAGGTACACCAGAGGCTGGTGGCGTTACATTTGTGGAATTATTGAATGCGATTATTAAAATTGGAAAGCTTAATATAGTAGGCGCTGATGTTAATGAACTTAGCCCAGTATATGACCAAAGCGGTGCTTCAACAGCAGTAGCCTGTAAAGTTTTAAGAGAATTATTGTTATCAATTAGCAAATAAAAGGAGGATTATTATAAATGGGAAAATGTCTTATTATAGGTTGTGGCGGTGTAGCTTCTGTTGCTATCCACAAATGCTGTCAAAATAGCGAAGTTTTTGAGGAAATTATGATAGCAAGCAGAACAAAGTCAAAATGTGACGCTCTTAAAGAAAAGCTTGAAAATAATACAAAAACAATCATTCATACTGCAAAAGTTGATGCCGACAATGTGAATGAGCTTGTTGAATTAATAAACAGCTTTAAGCCTGATGTTGTACTGAATTTAGCCCTCCCATATCAGGATTTAACAATAATGAATGCTTGTCTTGCAACAAGAACAAATTATGTAGATACTGCAAACTATGAACCTCTTGACACTGCAAAATTCGAATACAAATGGCAATGGGCATACAGAGAAAAATTTAAGGATGCTGGAATAACTGCGCTTCTCGGAAGTGGATTTGATCCAGGTGTAACAGGAGTTTTTTCTGCTTATGCACTTAAGCATCAGTTTGACGAGATTAATTACATTGATATACTTGACGCTAATGCAGGCGATCACGGATATCCTTTTGCTACAAACTTTAACCCTGAAATTAACATCCGTGAAGTTACCGCAAAGGGCTCTTATTGGGAGAATGGCAACTGGATTGAAACTGAACCAATGGAAATTAAGAGAGTATATAACTTTCCTCAAATCGGTGAAAAGGATATGTATCTTCTTCACCATGAGGAGCTTGAAAGTCTTGCTCTCAACATCACTGGAATTAAAAGAATACGCTTTTTCATGACCTTCGGACAAAGCTATCTCACACACCTAAAATGCCTTGAAAATGTCGGTATGACTTCTATTGAGCCTATCGAATTTGAGGGTAAGAAGATTGTACCTTTGCAGTTCTTAAAAGCTGTATTGCCTGACCCTGCTACACTCGGTCCACGCACAAAAGGAAAGACAAATATAGGTTGTATCTTTACAGGTAAAAAGGACGGCAAGGATAAAACATATTATATATATAACGTATGCGACCATGAGGAATGCTTTAAAGAGGTCGAATCACAGGCAATTTCCTATACAACAGGTGTGCCTGCTATGATTGGCGCAATGATGCTTATGACAAAAACATGGGATAAAGCCGGAGTTTATAACATTGAGGAATTTGATCCTGATCCATTTATGGATGCTCTCAACAAATGGGGCTTGCCTTGGCAGGAAAGCTTTAACCCTGAAATGGTGGACTAATGATTGAATATACAATTAGAGAAATAATGTCAGAAGAAATCCCTCTTCTCAAAAACTTCTTATATGAAGCAATTTTTCAAAGAGATGAAAAGAATCTTGCCCCATTCGATATTATAAAAAAGCCAGAGCTAAGCGTATATATTGATGATTTCGGAAAGCCAGACGATCACTGTCTTGTTGCCGAGGTTGATGAAAAAATCGTCGGTGCTGTCTGGACAAGGATTCTCTCCGGCGATGTAAAAGGTTATGGCAATACCGATAACACAACCCCTGAATTTGCAATATCTTTATATAAAGAATTCCGAAATAAAGGTATAGGAACAAAACTTATGCTCAATATGTTACAATTATTGAAAGATAAGGGGTATTCACAAGCATCACTTGCTGTTCAAAAGGATAATTACGCAGTCAAAATGTATAAATCTTTGGGTTTTGAAATAGTAAAAGAATTAACGGAAGAATACCTTATGATATGCAAATTAAATTAATTAATTAACTACTCTTTAAATTCATACAGACAAGGAGAATAAAATGCTTAATTTTGAAAAAGATAAACTACCTACGCCTTGTTTTGTTGTTGATGAAAAGCTGCTAATTAAAAATCTTGAAAAGCTAAAGTATGTTATGGACAAAACTGGCTGTCACATACTTTTAGCACAAAAGGCTTTTTCAATGTTTTCAACATACCCTCTTATTTCAAAATATCTTTCTGGAACGACTGCAAGCGGTCTATATGAAGCAAAGCTCGGCCACGAAATGTTTGGTGGCGAAACTCACATATTCTCCCCTGCATACAAGCCCGACGAATTTGATGAGATTCTGACAATTTGCGACCATATTATATTCAACTCATTCTCACAGTGGGAAAGCTGTAAAGATAAATGCCTTGCCCGCAATAAGAGCTTTGGCATAAGAATTAACCCTGAATGTTCGACACAAAACCACGCAATCTATGACCCTTGCTCGCCTTTTTCGCGACTTGGTGTCACGAAAGTAAACTTCCGTGCTGATATGCTTGAAGGAATTGACGGATTGCACTTTCATACTTTGTGCGAGCAGAATTCTGACGCACTTGAAGTTACAATAAAAGCTGTTGAAGAAAAGTTCGGTGAGTTCCTCCCACAAATGAAATGGGTAAACTTCGGTGGCGGACATCATATAACACGAGAAGATTATGATGTTGAGAAACTTATTAAAATAATTAACAACTTTAAAGCAAAATATAATGTTGAGGTTTATCTTGAGCCAGGCGAGGCGGTTGCACTCAATGCTGGCTTCCTTATATCAAGTGTAATGGATATCATCAACAACGGAATGAACATTGCTATCCTTGATACTTCGGCTGCCTGTCATATGCCTGACGTTCTTGAAATGCCCTACAGACCGCATATTATTAGCTCTGGAGAGGCAAATGAAAAGAATTACACCTATCGTCTTGGCGGACCTACCTGTCTTGCTGGTGACATTATCGGGGATTATTCCTTTGATAAACAATTGAAAATCGGCGATAGACTAATTTTCTGCGATATGGCAATATACTCAATGGTCAAGACCAATACTTTTAATGGTATGAAGTTACCTTATATTGCACTTTGTGATAAGAATGGTAATACTAAAATAATTAAAGAATTCGGTTACGAGGATTTTAAAAACAGATTATCATAATAATAAAGAGCCTGAACTTCAGGCTTTTTTTTGTTGCTTATTGCGATAAATAATTATCATACGGCTTGCCTTTTCCCATATACATTAATCAGGAGTGATGTATATGAAAAAAAGTATAGCTGTTGTAATAATTACAGCATTTCTTATCATGTCTACAACGGGCAATACCAGTACAGATATAAAGCTTAAAGATAAAAATAAAGAAATAAGTACAATTAAACAGCAATTATATTTACCGACTAATGCTATTGTGCCAAAGACAAAAAGTATTACAATATCCTTTTTAGGCGACTGTATTCTTGGCTCGTATAATGGTGAAGCCTCACTTAACAGCATTTCAAATTACACAAAGACAAAGCCTGCTACATACTTTTTTGAAAAATGTATGCCCTATATAGAAACAGATGATTTTACTGTCGCAAACTCAGAAAATGTCTTTACTGATTCAAATCTTCAAGGTGAGGATAAGGGATACACCCCAGCTTATTGGTTCAGGAACAAATCAGAATACGCTGGAATTTATAAGGCAAACAGCATTGATACCGTTGTTCTTGAAAATAATCATCTCTATGATTATGGCTTGCAGGGGTATAAGGATACTGTTTCTGCCTTTGAAAAAGCAGATACCCGCTGGGCCGATGTGAATCATCCTGTTATCCTTGAAAAGGACGGGATAAAAATAGCCATTCTGAATGTAATGTTTGGCGAATGGGGTAGCCTCACCAAAACAATAAACCAGCTTAATGAACTTAAAGATAAGGTTGACGCAAGAGTCGTATTCTTCCATAGCGGTGAGGAATTCATTCATTACCCTGAGCAATGGAAAATTAATCACTGCCATACTCTTGTTGACAATGGTGCTGATCTTGTTATCGGTGCTCATCCTCACGTTATTCAGCCCTTTGAAGTATACAAAGGCAAGCATATTCTATATTCACTTGGTAGCTTCTGCTTTGGGAGCTCACCCTTCCCGGAAAACAGAACGCTGATTTATCAGGAGCGTTACACCTTTGATGAAAACAACAACCTCATAAATCAGCAGGAGTTTATTATTCCGTATTATGTTCATTCGGGGAAGAGAAATAATTATCAGCCTTGCCCGATAAATGATGAAAAGGCACGAATGAATGTCCTAGACTTCATGTATCAACGGACTAATAAGCTATTTACAGATTAAAACCACTTTTTCTTTTTAAAGTAAATTAAGCAGGTTATACAAACAGCAACGCTCAGTATGATTACTGCCAGATAGCCATACTTCCACGCAAATTCAGGCATACGCAGGTTCATTCCATACCAGCCGGCAATTAAAGACAATGGCATGAATATTGAAGTCACTACCGTAAATATCCTCATTAAATTATTCTGCTCTATATCTATTCTTGCCTGATAAGCCTCTCGCATTTGTGTGACATAGTCTCTTAGATTAAGAACTGTCGCATAAAGCCTGTCAACTCTATTGTCAAGAATTTTGTAAATTCTCAAATCATCGTCGCTAAGCAATTTATTTTCATTATCACTAAAGCCTTCAAAAATGGTATTTAGCTGTTCATAGTATCTTTTGAGCTTTAAAAGCATTTTTCTGTACTCAACAATCTTTTCCGTACATTCACTGCTTGTCCGCTCAAGAAGATCATCCTCTGATAGAGTAATTTCCTCTTCAAGCTGTTCAAGATAATCCATATCATTTTTTATAAGCTCAACAAAAAATTGATATAGTATTTTCTGCACCTCAGTATCTTTTTCTGCAACACTATTTGCAATAGAATGTACTTCCTTAATATCAGAAAGTATGCATAAGTCATTCTTACTAAAGTAAATAAGAATATGCTCTGTATCTGAATCAGGCTTTTTAATATCATACCAGTTGAAGGAAATCATATCAAAGTCTGAAAAACAAGCAAACCGTTCAACTCTGCCTGTCCTGATATGCTGTATAACACTTTTGTCGACATTGCTCCTAAGTTCATCTATCTGTGTAAGCTTCAAAACCTTTATCATTTTATACCTCCAGAACATTTTAACTCATTTTATAATTATTAAGCGGATATGTCAATAAAAATCCACCGGCTATGCCAGTGGATTTTCTTTTTATGTATATAAAGATCCATTAATATATAAATACTGATATTAATATTAGTAATAAATCACTTATATGAAAACTAACGTGCTACAGAAATTTTTATTACCTTTGCAGTTTGTTTCTTATTATTCCAAATTGAATGTGGTGTCATACCATCCACAAAGAACATTTCATCTTTTTTAACTACATGAGATTCTTCTTCAGTAATAACCTCTACCTCACCCTCAACAACAATAAAAATGTGATTGTCACTATGCGTATGATTACCCTTAGGTCCTCCACCACCTTCTTCAATATACGCAACAGCTCCCCAATTGATTTTTCCCATCTCATTAAATAATTTCTTTGCCAAAAAGCCAGAATGGCCCTCTGGAGTCATAAATAAATTATCCATTTTATCCCTCCAATTAATAAACTTAACTTAATTATACCATACTTTTTGAATTATGTATTAACAATTCCAATACATAAGGAGTTTTTATTTTCTCCTCACTACTTTTACTCATTTCATTCCACCGACATAGTCGGTGGTTGTTTGCACAATATAAAAAGAGTGGCATAGCCACTCTTTTAACCTGCTGTAATATCTGTAATAGTAAATGAATCCATATGGCAAGTAGAAATAAACCAAACATTTTCTCCGCTATCCAATGCTATTATACCCGGTGCAACTGCTACAACTGTTGCATCAGTAATTGGAACACCGCGCGGAATACTGATTATCTCTCCTACTGATATAAGACTACGTATAGATTCATCACAGCCACTGCATGTTGGGCACACGCATCCTGGAAAATAGGTAATTTGGGTATTATATGTTGCACTTATTAATTCCACCCTTGCGATCTGACAGACATTAACGTATTCTGTTGTACCGCCCGGTGAAGTTACTACAACAACTCCATTATTATACGAATCCAGCATACCTGTTGGCGTT
Source organism: Bacillota bacterium (assembly GCA_023395435.1). Lineage (GTDB taxonomy): Bacteria > Bacillota > Clostridia > Oscillospirales > Ruminococcaceae > SZUA-444. The sequence goes on along the minus strand of JAEWZG010000152.1, from coordinate 696 downwards.
CCAGTTATAATAGTGCCATCTTGCATTGTGAATGAAAAAATGGTTGTAGGATACAGTGTAATCAATTGAGCAAGCAGATTTTTCATCTGAAGTTCGCAGACATTGCATTTAGGTGCACCCGTTGTACAACATTCTTTGCAAAAGTCACAACAACATTCATCGTGAGCATAATAGTCACAGTTACTTCCGTGATAAATAGTCATCTCAGGCTCAAACATTCCATTTTCATCGTGACAACTCATAGAAATTCTCCTCTATAGTAAACTGAACAAATTGTTCTTTATATAATATGTTACATAGAGGAGAATTGTTAATGAGTGTTAACTATTAACCCCAGCAATTGTCCATATCATTATCGCCGTACATTTCAGCATTTTCACCCATATAGTTATCTTTATAGCCGCGACCACTGCCCCAGCTATTGTCATACATTTCATTCATATTATCTGAATAATAATTATTGTCCATTTTTGGACAACACATATTATCAGGCATCTTTTTAGTAAATTTCTTAGTATAACAGCAATCATAGACAGTATAACATACTTTTCTTGGACGGCAGCAGCAGTTTTCTTTTACGATAGGTTTAAAACAGCTGCAAATGGCATTATCCTCATAACCACCTTGCATTGATTTTTCCATTCCCATATTGTTATTCATTTTATTAAACATTGTCAAAACCCCTTATATGATTTG
>JAEWZG010000143.1 GCA_023395435.1 Bacillota bacterium | reverse complement strand
TCGTGGGTTCGAGCCCCATTCAGGTCGCCATTTCTCTTTGCCTCTGTAGCTCAGTCGGTAGAGCAGAGGACTGAAAATCCTCGTGTCGTTGGTTCGATTCCGACCGGAGGCACCATTTTTCAGAATAATATATTTGCATATGAATATAATTAATTATGCGGATTTAGCTCATCTGGTAGAGCGCCACCTTGCCAAGGTGGAGGTAGCGAGTTCGAGCCTCGTAATCCGCTCCAAAATAAGGCGCTATAGCCAAGTGGTAAGGCAAGGGTCTGCAACACCCTCATTCCCCAGTTCAAATCTGGGTGGCGCCTCCAAATAAGAACCTCAGCTTTAATACAAGTTGAGGTTCTTTTATTTATGCCTTATAAGCCTTTAAATAAAGTGCTTCAGGCACTTAAATATTAAAACACAACCCCTCAGAAGAGTGAAATTATCACTTTTTCTGAGGGGATTTTGCTGTTTTTGTGTATTTTATAAAAAGCTATCGTTTGATAATAGGGGTATCGTTTGACTATTGATGTTTACGCTTGAAATATACTCCTAAAAATGTCTTGCTATGATATAAGAAAAGATTAATATAAAATCCTTGTGAATATAAGTATTTGTTTATCTCAAATATTTATATTGTAATAACTTATACAAAAAGCTATACATTATTTTATCATGTGCTTATATATTAAGATGTCTATACTAAGCAAATAACCCATTTATACAATTTAAAAATTTACTATGATTTCTAAAACTCAAAAATTAAGATTTTTCGGCAAATTGTATCGAAAATGAATGTTTTCTAAACTAAATGACTAACTTTTTAATTCATAATTTAAAGAAATTAAGTAATTGCATTAATTAATATAAATTACTAAAAGGTTTGCACTATTATAATAGAAAGTGTTTCTACTTGATATGCATTCTCATTGCTAAATTGAATTGTAATAAAAATTCCTCCCTAGATGTAGGTTTGTCTGGCATCAAATCTTGTAACAGACGGGCACCGCGAAGTGAGTAAGCATTTAATATTTTAACGCCTTGATCTGTCAGTAATGAGTCGTCTTCACTGGTTATATATTCTAACATTACGGTTTCTAGTGATGGATTTTGTGCTTCTATTCCCTTGCGTTTTGACTCTGAAGCAACAAGTAATCCGGCAATGTAAGCTTTACTTTCTCTGTATGGTCCGGGATAACCTTGAATAATATCGTGCATATTTGTATCATCAGAATCAATTTCACACTTTGCCATTCCTATTAAAGCACAGCAATAGTATACATCAAACATGATAAATTTGTTTTTATCTTCCGAACTATGTGAACCACCTTGATTCATAATTGAGCTAAAATAGGTTCTGACATCTTCGGCCATTTTAAAATGCATAGTTATTCTTCCTCCTTATGAGTTCTTTGATACGCATCGAAATAGTCCATACCTGTATGTATTTCAATATTTTCGTGTCCAGCATCAGCAACAACTGTAATGAATTGCGTCATATCTAGATTGTAGAATTGATCTGCAAATTGTTCAACTTCAGCAGACATTACAAACGATATCATTTGATTGAACATTTTAGGCAATATCCCAGCTACGGCTCTTCGCTTTGCAAAGTCCATTTTCCCGCAAGGGGAATCAATTATAAACGGAAATTCTAATTCTGCATCTTCAAACATAGTACCTAAAAAACAATATGCAATACTTAATGTTTGCCCCTCACTGGCTCCAGTCTTTCCTTTGAGATGAATAAATTTATCTATTGATTCAATCTCTATTATGTCATCTTTAATTACATCTTTTAACTTTTCATTAGTTTTGGAGATTATATCTGTTTTTAATCGTGCAGTTGCCTCAATACGAATCTTATCAAGAAGATCTTCAACAAGTTTTTTCTTTTTTAAAGCTTCATTTGTTCTTGTAGCTTTTGCTATTTCATTTTCTAAACGACAAGATTCTTTTGTTGCATGGTGCAAATTATTATCTTCAGTTAGATTAGGATCAGTATCATCTTTTGATTCTATTAACTTTTTTTCTCCTCTTAATTCGCCTATATGTTGATCAACATTTTTTAAATTACTACGTAATCTGCTAGCTTCTTCTCCCCCAGCTTTTGTTAATTTATCATTTATATCGACAAGATTATCATCGGTTTTTTTAATGTTAATATCTAAATTACTCAAATTGCTAAAAAGAACAGTTAACGCATTGTCATATTCACAATCAATTAGATTGCTTTTAATATTATTAAGAATGGATTGTTGGTCGCTACCCAAATACCTTTCTGCATTTTCTAAAATGGAAGTTTTCTCATTTAATCCGATACATCTACCACATATGCACTTTTGTTCCTGAGCTAATTCATTAAAGAACTCCTTGGAAATTGTTTTTGGAAGCTTTAAACGAGTCATATTCTGGCCCAAAGTTTTCATCCGTTTGCACAATATATCGCTAGATAGGTAAGGCGATTTAATATTTAAAACAATTTTTGATATACATTCGTTTATTTCTCCACGCATAGCAGCTTTTGTTTCTAGCAGCTTAGTTTTTTCAGAATTTAAACTTTCAAATTTTTTATCTATTTCTAAAACCTGCGCATTTATCCTACCACGTTCTATTTCTTCAGTATCAATAAATTTGTCTAGATCTTGAATTCTTTTTTTAAGTCGTTTTATATTTTTGTCTATCTTAGCTTTTCGTGATCTTAAATTTGAAACAGATTGATCTGTTCCTGCTGCACCGTTTTCGGAATCCTGTATTTGATGTAAAATACGCTCGTTAATTCTCAAAATGTCATCGAGTTCATCTAGACGGTACAAATACTTAATTGCTTCCTCTGCTTCGTTTGACTCATTATCTAATGCTTTTGGAGCTTGTTCACCATCAAAAACAAATCTACGCACAAATTCTTTTGTAAATAAATCTTTGACTGAGTCTGGAAAACGTCGAGAAGTTTCGTGCCCACCTTGTGCTGTGGTAGTACATGAAATTTTAGCAGTGCTTCTAGTATAGTCGAGTTTTAAAAAGTATTTATATAATCTATCATCAAATTTAGTAGTAATACTAAATTCTCCTTTATCTGCATCTCCTACAGAAGGCTTGAATGAACGAATTTCTTGGGAGGTCCAGCTTTCAGCTGTTCCATCAAATAAGCCTTTTATGAGTGTTACTGCAGTTGTTTTTCCAGTGCCATTCCCCATCATGATAAAGCTGTTTTTATATATATCACCGCTCGGATTTTCAAATTGAAGTTTTAGTGAACACAACTTGCGAATATTATGAAATTCCATTTCAGTAATAACCATTTTCATATTTATTTTTCCTCCTCAATCGGAATCAATGACAGCACAGTCTTTAAGTCGTTTTCGTCTGCATTATCATCAAACTTGTTTTTTACATATTGTTTAAAAGCGGTAATAAACTCAGGGGATTCTCTGCTGTTATCAATCACAGTATTAATTACTCCTTCAATAATTTGATTACGCATCTTCTTCACTCCTTATTTTTGATAATTCGGTTAACCACTCTTTTCTTAATTCATCTGCTGTTTCATCAGAATTCTCATTTTCTCGTTCTAGGATAAAATCAACAACATTTGCAATTTTTTGTTGATTCTCTTTATCAAGTCTTAAAGCACGTCCAATTCTTTGTGTAGTTACTAATCTGGATCTATCTGATGAAAAAAGAATTATATTTGTTACTCGACTAATATCAATACCTTCTGAGACTTTTTTACAAGTAAGAAGACAGTCTAATTCTCCTGAAGCAAATGCTACTAGGTTTTTCTTTTCATCATCGGCATAATACGTATGATATTTGTCAATATACTGAATTAAAATGTTTTGAACAAGTTTTCCATATTCAGTATCTTGAACAAATATTATACACTTATTTAAAAGCTGCGGATTTGATTTAATTAATTTGTTAAAGTGAATTAATTTATCTTTGGCAGTTTTATTTATTATGGCAAGTTGTGTGTACAAATCTGATTCCGAAACTGATTCTCCATTTTTCTTTTTTGCATTATACGCGCCAATAATCTCTCTCTTTTTTCTTTTTTCCTCAGTAGTAAGATTATATGATAAAGGAATATAATTAAAAGGACAGAGTATTCCTTTTTTAATAGCATCCTGAAGTGTAAAATGATAAATAACAGGACCAATTTCTTCTTCAATAAAGTTGTTTCCTTCATCGTCATATTCACGCTCTGGTGTGGCACTTAATCCCAATCGGTATGTGTATGGAGATAATTTTCCGCTTAAATTTTCAACACGAGTTGAAGAACCAGCAGCGTGTACTTCATCAAATACAAATAGTGTGTCCGCAAAGTAATTGCCTGGTATAGTTTCTAGCATTGCTAACAATTTAGTTAGATTACTTGCATCACTGCTTAATAATATTAGTGCATTGTCAGGGTGAAGAATAAATTTGTTTAGTTCCTTATGCATTCCATACTGCAAAAATATAGGTTTATCTTTAAAAGTACTACGCATTTGCTCAGCCCATTGATCAAGCAAATCATTTCCTGACATTGTTATAATTACACGCTTAATAACATTTCCCCGAAATAGTTCTTCCATAATTTTTATTGCAGTAATGGTCTTTCCTGTTCCTGTAGCCATACACAATATTCCGTTTTTACTCTCGAGAAAAGTTTCGACAGCAATATTCTGATGTTTCCATTTATCGTTTGAATTTTTAGGTTCTATATATGGTCTTGTTCCAGTTCGCAATTCAAAAATTTGATTTAGGATTGCTTCGGGAATAGAATATATTTTCAAATTACTATCTTTCTTACTCCATATTCTTTCAAAACGTTTAACATCAGCATCAATATACTCTTTTGTTCCTGCCCAACTCTTAAAGACCTTGATACTCTCGTAGTTGTTTAGTCCTTGAGCACTATCGTTAATAGAACCTGAAAAAGAAATTGAATCATCTCCAGAATAAAATATTCCAAATTTATCATGAAAATTTCCATTACTTAATTTACGGCAAGGAACCGAAAATTTAATGCTAATAATCTTATCAAAAACCATCCAGGCAAAAGTATTAAATATATCTTTTTCCATTTCTGCCTTCAATTGTTCAACATTAGCTAAAAGAGCCTGTTCAAGCAAACCAAATGCATCTTTACTATTCTCGGCAGATATAATAGCATCCAAATCATGTTTAGAAATGATAGGACTCGTGATAAGTCGAATTTTTCCACCGCGAGAAGCAAAGTCGCTTAACCCACAAAGATTATTTGATATCCATCCAGAAGTAAAATATCCTACGCCTCTGTCAAATCTTTCAGCCCATCTTAAGCATGGCGAGTATAATTCAGATACTAAATCATCTTCTGATGTATTTAAGCAAGTCTTTATTTTTGGTAAATTAATCATAAAACCTCCTGCGTTTATATATTAGTATCAGTCTGACATAATACCATAAAAGGTTTTTTATGTCTTAATTATCATAAAAGGTTTTTTCACTAACTAAGTTTACCTTTACTGCCTTTATATCGATTACCTTTTAATAGCTTTTAAATCAAGGCTGAAAAGGTGTCTTGGATAAATTGTCAGGGCAATTAATATTTTAACCAAAGAGACAGTTCCTATTAAATTTCTCTTAATTTTCATGGTAATTTCTTTAATAAAATATTAATTAAGGCTTTAATATCACTTTCCTTTTCAATATGATTTAAAGAAATTCTTATTACTTTGCTTGTAAATTCGCCCATACCAATAGCTTGTAAAACATGAGAAGGTTGTCCAGCAGAACAAGCAGAACCACTAGACAGGGCAAAATCTTGACTGATTTTTTTTATGAAACGTTCATTGTTAAAATCAATATCGTTAACTAGTACACTGTAAATTCCAGGTAACCTATTAATTGGATCACCAAGCAAAGTAAGATTAGGGTTTTTAAGTATTGCATTTATTACAAACTTATCAAATTCTTTGTATTGCTTAATGTTTTTTTCTTGTTCTCTATGTGCTATTTCTGCTGCCTTTCCAAATCCAACAATATCATGAACTGCCAAAGTACTACCACGCAATCCGTTTTCTTGTTCTCCCCCATGCATAAAAGAAGATATGGGAGGTAACCCATAATCGTCGCCACGGATATAAGCAGCACCAATTCCTTTAGGACCATGAAGTTTATGTGCAGACATGGACATAAAATTTAGATTAAGTTTAGAAACATCAACTTTCATTTTACCTAAGACTTGAGTAGCATCAGTATGAAAAGCAACATTTTTTGCCTTGCAAATTTCACCTATCTTATTAATATCGTTTAATGTTCCAATTTCATTGTTCCCCCAAATAATTGATATAAGTGTTGTTGTAGGTTTTATTTTTTCTAGAAGTTCTTCAATTGATACTTGGCCATATTTATTTACATTTAAAAAGGTAACTTCATATCCTCTATTAACCTTTTTATTATTACCTAAAATATAGAAGGAGGCATCAGCATTTGAATATATATCACCATTTAAAAACTTGCACACATTAAGAGTAGCTTTATGTTCTACCTTTGAAGTTATAATATGATTACCCTTGTTTTCATAATATTTTTTGTAATCTGTTACGCCTTTAATAATCATATTGGTACTTTCGGTTGCTCCTGATGTGAAAACAATCTCTTCGTAATTTGCACCAATTAGATTTGCAACGTTTTCACGAGCTTCTTCAACTGCATTTCGTGCATCAATGGCTAACTGATAATACTTACTTGACGGATTGCCATATTGAGTAGTTAAAAAAGGAACCATTGCCTCATAAACTTCTTCTTTAATTTGAGTTGTAGCACTATTGTCAACATAAATCATACAGTATCACCAATCCCCAAACTTTGCTTAATATAATTATCCAAATTTCCAGCATGATTATATTTATTTAGCAAAATAATTGCGCCTCTATCTATATGGGATTTTACATAGGTAGGAAAATAATCTTCATCTTTGAGATGTCTTTGCTCAACTTGTTCAATAAGCAATTTAAAATAAATGTCATAGTCGCCTGTAATTGTTTGGCGATTCAAGTCAAGGCCTTCTGAATCTGACTTATATCCAACTACGGAGATATTCTCACTAAGTGACCAAGCTATAGCGTGTTTTACAAGCGTAAATGGTTTCAATCGTGTTCTATTTTCAAGTTCTTTTAAAATATCTTCCGTTTGTTTGGATGTTTTAAGTCTAAAAATCATTTTCAATTACTCCTTATAAAAGTAGCCATCTAATACTTTTGTTTTACTGTTAGCTTCATCGTAATAAAGTAAATATTCTTTAGAAATGTATGGCTTTAGTACATTGTAGTATGGCAATGTAATCTCTTCATTTGTTGACAATATAATAACCTGATTACTTATTGTTGGGAAAAATGCTTTTGAAATTTGCTCTCTATGTTCTTTATCAATACGGGCGTAGGGGGTATCTATAATAAATGGTATATCTTTTTTAGAGGCTTTGATAATTGCAAAGTATAAAGAAAGAATAAATATTTGCTTTTCTCCCTTTGAAAGTTGGCCAAACTCTAATTTTTTATACAGCTTAATTGTTTTTTTCGAGTTAAAATTTAATTGCCCATTGATTTTTTTAAAAGTTGGTTTGATTTTAGAGATGGAATCAACCTCAAAGAAATTAAGCAATTTTGTAACGCCATTTTTACCAATACGTTTTATGAGTTCATCTGAACCAATATTCTTAATAAGATTTTCTAAATCAGCGATTTTATATATTTGCTCTTTGTATAACAAAATATTAAAATTATCATCTAATTCTACTAGATCAATAAAATTATTTTTACGCATAATTTTTTTCAGCATAAACAACATTAAAGTTTCAATTTCTTTAAATTTGGAAACTGTTAATTGAGTAATCATATTATCAAATAAAGAATTAATCTTGTTTGTTAACTCATATATATTACGATTTTTAGCATTCTTTTGTAATTGTATCTTTATGTTATCGCATTCTAATCTTCGCTGTTCTAACAAAACCTCATCTGCCAATAGTTGCGCTTGTGCATTATCTATCAACCTCATATTTTCTATTTCAGCTTTTGAAATCTCATCAAATTGTTCAGAGTATTTTTGAGTATCTATATCTGACATTGCCTCTCTTAACAGCTTATTTAATTCACTTGTTTTTAAAGTAGCATATTCTTTTTCTTTAATAGTTTTTAAAACTTGTTTTGAAGAAAATGATTGCACAGCTGATAATATAGAATATACCTTATCTTGTTGCTCTTTTGATAAATCATGCAACAAGGTAAAATCATTAATATCAATATTTGGTTTTACTGAGACAGAAATAGAATGAACTAGAGAATTGACTAACTTACTGTTTACACCAACTACATTAAATGAATTTAATGTCTCAGTAATCACTTTAGATACATTAGTACTATTTAATTTTTCTAGTAACGCAGTGTACTTTTGATATTCACATTCAGTGTCAATTTGATTTTTTATTTTAGTAGAGAAGTTATTTGTAATAACAAATGGCATCATACCTTCAACAAAATTTTTTGTTTTAAGGTTTGCTTCATTTTTAATTTTTTCTTGAATGCGTGATTCCTTTAATAATTCATCTTTTTCTTTTTCAGTCATTCCTCCAGAATTTTTAAAGTCATTTGTTATACAATCTTTTCTATCAGCTAATTCATTTAATGAATTTTGCAAACTTACTATGTATTGCTTTGTACTTTGTAATTTCTCAGATAAGAATTCAATTTGTTTAAGTTTATCTTTATATGTAGCGATAAAAGATTTATTTTCTTCTAAGTTATCGTTGTCAATATAGTTATTACAAAATTTTCTAATTATTTCAAAGGTATCAAAAGAACACAATGTTAATAAAGCATTTTTTACGTATAAGTTATATGAATTAGTAGAAAAGAAATCTGCTATTTGTTCCCCATCGAAAAAGAAAAAGTCAAACAAGTTTGGCGGAAGAGTCGTAAATAAAAAATTCTCAAAAAAAACAATTTCACTATTATCAAGTTGTTTCGTTTCTTGATATATTTGTAAATTCTCACTTATTTTATGTAAGATAAAATTCCATTCTCTTCGTATTGTGTATTTCACGAAATCTCTTTCTTTTGGGAGTTCAATTTCTACCTCAACATATGCGCAAACATTATCAGAAGCAAAAGCATCGTGGTTTATAAGTTCCTTAATTTTTGATAAATACATTGCATTATTAGATTGATAGTTAAAACAAAGATGTCCATATAAAGCAAGCTTTAAAGCTGTAAATAGCGATGTTTTGCCAGTCCCATTTTGTCCTCCAATTAAAATAACATTTTTGTTTTGAGTAATGTTAAAATTAAAAATACTTTCACCATAGTAGGAGCTAATGTTGCATAACTTAATATAATTAATTTTCATTATCGAACTCCTTTAATATATCATAATGTAGCCATTGCTGTGTTAGTGATTTTACTAATGCTGATTTCAGAACTTTAGGGTTCGAAAAATGCTTATTCTTCTCTGTAGCAAATATTAAATTTTTTATCAAATCAAGTGGAATATCAGATTCTTCAATTGAGGAAATAAGAGTTTGAAGAGTCTTATTATCAAATAAGGGCTTTTTTAAATCATGCCAAGGTAATTTCTCTTCAGTAATTTCATAATATAAATCAACCAGTGTTTGGCGAGTGAGATCTAATTCCTCATCCCATATTTTATCTATAGCCTTTAATTCTTGGATAGATATAAGTTGATACTTTACTTCTTTTTGAGTTTCAAGAAGTCTTCTCAATATTTCTTTTCTAGCATCCCATGTAAAAGGTCCATAACCCATGTCGCCAGAACTTGTTATGTATACAGATCCATCACGCCGCTTCTTTTGCCTATATTCCGAGATATCTCGGATTGACATCAGCCATTTTCTAAACTCAGCAAGTGGAATTAATTCTCTATGCCCTGAACGAATAAATCCATTTAAAGATTTGTCTTCTTTTACGACTGTGCAAATCCAACAGCCAAAACGTGATTGGCCACAAGACTGTGTTTGTTCGTTTTTATTTATGATGCCAGCAAATGGGCACTCTCCGCTGTCAGCTCCTGCATATAATTCTACAATGCGTTTATTACTGCTGCCCCAAGATGTCTTGCTGTTATTAGACAATAGAATATCCCAAACATCATCCGTAGTTAATTCAACGATTGGAGGATAAACATATGCATCTTTAATTGTTTCGTGTTTATTTAGTAATCTACCTAATATTTTTCTACCTTCGATACGTTTTTTACGTGCTACACTTTCTGCCTTTCGTACGCCAAGTAAAACAACTACTTCAGTTTTTTCTGATTCAATAATCTCATTTATAAAAGCACCACTTGGTGCTATCTTCAATCTGTCAGTACACCAACGAAAAGTACCGTTCATTCTTGGCGTAGGGAAACCTCTACCAATAACATTAGCCCAAAATGTGTTACTTGGGTCAGGTTGAACCATTTTACAAGAAAGAGGTAATTCATCTCTTTGTGCAGCTTTTGATATGGAATGTATCATTTCTGATAAATATTCTTTTATTAATGGATTTTCTACCATTGTATCTGATGACACTACATATATATGCTTGTGACGTTTTGAAGGTTCAAGCCGCTTTAACATTTGGTAAACTAAATGTACGACAACGGTTGAGTCTTTTCCGCCACTATATCCAATAATCCAAGGACGATTGTCTGATAGATATACAAATTCAATTTCATCAATTAGATCATTAATTGTATTTTCATTAAAATAACTATTAGCCATATTACACCTCTTTCTCTGAGGCGTCTTTAAGTACCCTCATAAGTTCTATTGAAATATTCTTCTTATCTTTTGGCAATGAATCAAATATTTCTAAAAGTTTACGCGCATCCTCTGGTAAATCAGTACTGTTACGATCATCTGATACTCCTAATATATAACCTAGAGGCACATTGAAAATGTCAATTAATCGCACAATAACGTCTATTTTAGGAAGAGCAATTCCTTTTTCATACTGGCTTATAGCCTGTTGTTTTATATTTAGTTTTTCTGCTAGCTGTTTTTGTGTTATGTTCTTTTCATTTCGTAGTAATTGTAGTCTGTTTGAGAATTTCATATACTTTCACCCCACTCAATATATTATACAACATTATCTTGTATTTTAAAATAGTAATACTGTACATTCTGACAAAAAAACAAAAAATTGTTGTTTTTGGCTTGCTAACATTACCCTCTTGTGTTAATGTACTAATACAAGAGGTGATTGTATGATTTGCAAGCAATGTAAAAAAGAATATAACGAAAATGATATGCAGGGAAAAGGGAAAATATATTGTATTAACTGTTTTAATAAAAGAAATGCTTTCGTTAGTGGAAGAAAATACAAATTAGCTATGCTAAAGTCAATGCCACTTAACTTTAAAATTATCAAGTCAAAACAACTTATTCAAGAGGCAATTGATAGGTATGGGCAAGATTATATTTATGTTTCTTATTCTGGAGGTAAAGATTCCACTGTGCTTTCACATTTAGCTAGAGATATTCATCCTAATATTTTGCATATATTTTCCAACACGACCTGTGAATATCCCGAAACACTTAAGCAGATAAAATGGGAGAAAGAAAAAAACGGAATGAATTTATTAATTGCCACTCCTACAGATAAGTATGGTGAACGGTGGAACTTTAAAAGAGTTGTAGAACAAGAAGGATTTCCTATGTTCACTAAAGAAGTAGCTAATGCAATACGAACATATAGGAGGGCAAAATCGGAGAAAACACGTCAAAATTCTATTGAATATTTAACTCGAAGATTTAAAAGATTTTTAAGATATAAAGATTATAATATATCTGATAGGTGTTGCGAAAAGCTAAAAAAGGCTCCAATAAAAAAACTTGCAAAACAATTAAAGATGGAATGTACACTAATTGGCACTTTGTCAGAAGAGAGTCGGCAAAGAGAAATGGATTGGATTAATTATGGTTGTAATGTTTTTGAAGTAAAAAAAGATAATCAGTGTCGACCCCTATCATTTTGGACTGAACAAGATATTTATGATTATATTGAACTTTATAATATTAAAATATCTAGTTTGTATGAAATGGGATATTCAAGAAATGGGTGTATGTTTTGTGGGTTTGGTATAGAGTATGATATTGAACAAGGAAAGAATAGATATGAGCGTTTAGCAGAAACTCATCCAAATAGTTATAATTATATGATTAAACACTTTAAAGATATACTTGTCAAATGTAATATAAAATATTAAATTAAGAGCGAATAATTAGTGGCAAACGTTCAGCCTTTGTCGGCTGTCTTTCATCAGCCTCATAAAACTGAATTGATTGTATTATAATACACACTTTTTCAGCAAGTTTTCTTTATGCCATTTTAGCTGCCTTTCTGGTAGCTTTTATTTTTTTCTAGTTACATTTATTTTCCTCCATCAAAAGCTTATAAACTAAGTAAAAAAATATACATATTGACATACGAATATATGTTCGATATAATATAGATACCACTCAAGATAATACATATTTTTTACTTTAAATTGAACTCATAATTCAATTGGTTGAACATAATTTGTTTTACTATTTTAAGTATAACAAATTAACTGTCCAAAAATACGGACTGGAAGGAGGTATGCCAATGGAAGTTAAAATTAAATGCCCGTTATGCGGAAAGCGTGTACTAGATGCCAGCAAAGATTGTAAAGGAGAGATTGAAGTTAAGTGTAGGCATTGCAACAAGATAGTGACAATAAAGCTTGTAAAAGTTAAAAATAAATAAGGTTACGTACCGAGCAACGGAGTCGAATGTGAACTACCAAATGGCCGGATGATTTACTAAACGAGAGTTTGTAATCATCTGGTCATTTGCGTTTAGTAGCATTCGGCTCTTTTTTATTTTCATTCGTACTCCCTCGGAAAAGAAGGAGTAAATATATGAAAATCAAGTACACATTTGCAGATGGAACGATTACGGAGGTTGAGGTTGAAGATACAATTGGAGCTACTGTTATTGAAATGAACCGTTTAGAAAGTAACGCAGACCGTAAAGAGCGATATCACTGTTGTAAATCTGATGATATCGAATTTGAAGGCAAAGAATATCATTCTCCCGATATTGTTATAGAGGAAAATGAAAGAAATAACCGTATTGATGAGGCTTTCACTCACTTAACGGAAAAACAGCAAAAATACATATTTATGCTTGCAGATGGTTTGTCATTGAGGGAAATATCGCGAAAGGAAGGTGTGCATATAAAAACTGTTCAGGAGTCGGTAAATAGTGCAAGAAAAAAGTTTTTAAAATTTTTTTAAAAAACACCCCGTCAAAACAGCCAACTTTTCTCCCTATGGTGAAAGGAACAAAAAATAACCTTTCAGAAAGGTAGGAAATATATGAAACATAATCTTTCAATCAGTGTTTCAAAGAAACCTAAGATTGGTGGCATAGTTGCCTGTCGCACTGTGACAATGCGTGAGAAGATAATGCGACTATTTTTTGGGTTACCACACAAGATCACTATTCTAGTCCCCGGTGATACCGTTGACACTGTATCAATTAGTGAAATCAAGGAGGGAGGTACTTCAGATGAGTAAAATCAAACTCCTTCTTGATGTGGTTTCAGATATGCGTTCTCTTGCAGATAGCATTCAAGCTGTTTGTGATGCGCTGGAAGAAAATCAGCCTGTCGAGATTAAATCTCCGAATACACAAAAAGTTGAATCCACTGCAAATGTTACCGAACCTGCAATTACTATTGAAGATGTCAGAGCCGTTTTAAAAACTCTCAAGACCGAAACAGCAAAAGCTCTCATCACAAAGTTTGGCTATGCAAAGCTTACGGAGGTTAATCCTTCTGACTATGTTGCTTTATTAACAGAGGCAGAGGTGTTAGCTGATGCCAAGTAAACACGCAGTTCTTTCAGCTTCATCTTCTCATCGTTGGTTAAGTTGTACTCCATCTGCAAGGCTTGAGCTTGAATTTGATGACCGAGAATCTGAGGCTGCAGCAGAGGGTACTGCCGCCCACGCACTTTGTGAGCATAAGCTGAGAAAGGCTCTTAAACTGCGTTCGAAGAAACCTATTTCAAAATATGACTGTGATGAAATGGACGCATATACTGACGGTTATGTTGAGTTTGTGCTTGAAGCTTTAGCTGAAGCAAAGCAAAAATGTAATGACCCTGTTTTGCAAATAGAACAGCGCCTTGATTTTTCAGCGTATGTTCCAGATGGCTTTGGTACAGGCGACTGCTTGATTATCGCAGACGGACAGCTTCATATTATTGATTTTAAGTATGGACAAGGTGTTCTTGTTGACGCAGAAAATAACCCACAGATGATGCTATATGCTCTTGGTGCATTAACAGCTTACGACTTTCTCTATGACATAACTGAAGTGTCAATGACCATCTATCAGCCACGAAGAGAAAATATCAGTACTTGGACAATTAGTAATTTAGAGCTTTTTGATTGGGCAGAAAACATATTAAAGCCAAAAGCAGAACTTGCTTTTAATGGCGAGGGAGAATATTGCTCTGGTGAGTGGTGTACTTTCTGTCGTGCCGCTACTAAATGTCGAACCAGAGCACAAGAAAAGCTTCAGCTTGCAAAATATGAATTCAAAATGCCACCATTGCTAACTGATACAGAAATAGAGGATATCTTGTTAAAGCTTGATGACCTTACAAAATGGGCAAATGAGATTTTTGCTTATGCTACAGATGCTGCAATAAATCATGGCAAAGAGTGGACAGGCTTTAAGGTTGTAGAAGGTCGCAGTAATCGAAAATATACAGATGAAATAGCTGTGGCAGAAACAGCAAAGAGCGCTGGTTACAAGGATATTTATACAAATTCTCTCCTTACAATTACTGCTATGGAAAAGTACTTAGGTAAAGACAAATTTAACGAGATACTCGGCTCGTATGTAATGAAACCACCGGGTAAACCGACACTTGTTCCCACATCTGACAAGCGTCCGGAAATTACAAGAACAGATGTTAAAAATGATTTTAAAGAATTTATGGAGGATAAATAATTATGGCTAACAAGACTAATGTAACAAAAGTAGTAACAGGTATCGTAAGACTTTCTTATGAACACGTTTGGGAACCTAACTCAATTAATGGTGGTACTCCTAAGTACAGCGTTTCACTGATTATCCCAAAGTCTGATAAAAAGACCATTGAAGCAATTAATAGTGCTGTTGATAATGCTATTAAAGACGGCATTTCAAAGTTTGGTGGTAAGCTTCCTAACAAGGCGGCACTCAAGCTTCCACTTCGTGATGGTGATGTTGAGCGTGATGATGAGGCATACAAGAATGCGTTCTTCCTTAATGCTAACAGTACCACACCTCCTCAAATTGTTGATACAGCAGTTCAGCCAATCCTTGACCGCAACGAGGTTTATAGTGGTTGTTATGCAAAGGTTTCTGTCAACTTCTATGCTTTCAATTCCAATGGTAACCGTGGTATTGCCTGTGGACTTGGTAATATTCAGAAAATTCGAGATGGTGAGCCTTTGGGTGGTAAGTCCAATGCTGCTGACGATTTCATAACTGAAGCCGATGAAGACTTTCTATCTTAAAAATAAATCTGCTTGGGGTGGCATTGTCCACTCCTTGCTAGGAGGTAAACTTTGAAATCTATAAATATTGATCTTGAAACCTTCAGTAGTAATGATCTTACGAAGTGTGGCGTTTACAAGTACTGCGAGGCAGACGATTTTGAAATTCTCTTATTTGGATATTCTGTTGACGGTGGAGAAGTAAAAGTAATTGACCTTGCAAGTGGCGAGAAAATTTCGACTGATATTATTAATGCTCTGTCAGATGGAACAGTTATCAAGCACGCATTTAATGCTCAGTTTGAAAGAATCTGTCTATCAAAACATCTCGGCATTTATCTTCCACCTGAAAGCTGGCAATGCACTATGGTTTGGGCGGCTACACTTGGATTGCCATTATCTCTTGAAGGCGTTGGTGCTGTACTTGGTTTGGAAAAACAAAAACTCAAGGAAGGCAAAGACCTTATCCGGTATTTCTGTGCTCCTATCAAAAACAAAGACGGCAGTTTCACAAGGCATTATCCAGCAGATGCACCAGATAAGTGGGAGCACTTTAAGGAATACAACATTCGTGATGTCGAAACTGAACTAGAAATACAAAAGAAACTTTCAAAGTTTCCTGTATCAGAATCAGAGTGGCAAAACTATCACCTTGACCAACATATCAACGATAGAGGCATTTTGCTTGATATTCCTTTCGTCAAGCAGGCTATGCGTTGTGATAATGAATTTAAGCAGACGCATCTTGATAAAGCAAAGGATTTAACGGGTCTAGTTAATCCTAACTCACCACAACAATTAAAATCTTGGTTATCTGAACAAGATGTAGAGGTTGACTCTCTTTCTAAATCTGCTGTTATTGACTTGCTTGAAAATGCTAATGGTGAGGTTGAACTGGCGTTATCACTTCGTCAGGAGCTTGCCAAATCAAGTGTTAAGAAATACACTGCTATGGAAAATGTTGTCTGTAAGGATAGCCGAGCAAGAGGGCTTATTCAGTTTTATGGAGCAAGTAGAACAGGCAGATACTCTGGACGTTTGATTCAAGTGCAAAATCTCCCCCAAAACCATCTGCCTGATCTTGCTGATGCAAGACAGCTTATTTATAGTGGTAAGTTTGAAATGGCAGAACTGCTTTATGAATCCGTACCAACGGTACTTTCAGAACTTATTCGTACAGCTTTTATTCCTAAAGAGGGTTGTAGATTTTATGTTGCAGACTTTTCAGCCATTGAGGCGAGAGTAATAGCTTGGCTAGCAAACGAGCAGTGGAGAATAAAAGTTTTTGCTGATGGTGGTGACATCTACTGTGCCTCTGCATCTCAGATGTTTCATATGCCGGTTGAGAAGAATGGCGTCAACGGACATTTAAGGCAAAAAGGTAAAATTGCAGAACTCGCTTTAGGTTATGGTGGCTCTGTAGGAGCATTAAAGGCAATGGGTGCTCTTAATATGGGCGTTGCTGAAGAAGAATTACAACCACTTGTTACAGCTTGGAGAAACTCAAACTCTAATATCGTCAAACTTTGGTGGGATGTTGATAAAGCTGTAAAAAAAGCAGTCAAAGAGAAAATCACCACCGAAACCCACGGGATACACTTTTCCTATAAAAGTGGAATGTTATTCATCACCTTGCCGAGTGGAAGAAACCTTGTATATATTAAGCCGAAAATAGGCGAGAACAAATTTGGTGGTGACTGTGTTACATATGAAGGTGTCGGCACACAGAAAAAGTGGACAAGTCTTGAAAGCTATGGACCAAAGTTCGTTGAGAATATTGTTCAGGCTATTGCTCGTGATATATTAGCTGAAGCAATGATAAGGCTTGATAACGCTGGGTTTGAAATTGTAATGCACTGTCATGATGAAGTTGTGATAGAAGCATCGATAGAAACTTCTCTTGATTATATTTGCTCAATTATGGGACAGACACCCGGGTGGGCAAAAGACCGGAGCCCGGCTGGCAACTTATTACTTCGTGCTGACGGGTATGTCTGTGATTTTTACAGAAAGGATTAGAAAAATGAGTATTAATAAATTCAACTCTGAGGGTTACTATGACCCTACTACTTACGAAGCACTCAAAAATATTGCAAAGGAAGAAAAGCAAAAAGTTTATATGCCAATAGTGTTTATCTGCTCACCATTTGCTGGAGATGTTGATTGCAACATATTCAAAGCACAAGGCTACAGCCGTTTTGCGATAAGCAAGGGCTATATACCTTTTGCACCGCATTTGTTGTTTCCTCAGTTCTTAAATGATTCCGATAAAAGGCAGCGTGAACTCGGCTTGTTTTGTGGAATGGTATTTATGAGTAAATGCCGTGAAGTATGGGTATTTGGCAAAAACATTACTAAAGGTATGTCGGCAGAAATAAATAAAGCAAAGTTAAAGTCTATTCCTATCAGATATTTCACAGATAGATGTGAGGAGGTCACAGGTGTATGAAAATATCAGTTGCAAACAGCCGTATGGACAAGTCATGGAAGAACACAGAAATATCGTGGGAGGACTTTTGTGCTCGTTGTTCTTCTACGATTCGCACCACTGAAACTGTTGAGGAATACAGAAAACTGAAAAAAGGTCAGCAAGACAGTATAAAGGATGTCGGTGGCTTTGTTGGTGGTCACTTAAAACAAGGCAGAAGAAAGAATGGTAATGTCGACTGCCGTTCTATTCTTACTCTTGATATGGATTATGGTACTTCTGACATATGGGAGCAGATAAGTATGCTCTATGACTTTAAGTGCTGTATATATTCAACACATAAGCACACCCCTGAATACCCAAGACTACGTTTGATTATTCCTCTTTCAAGGGATGTTTCAGAAGATGAGTATCCGGCAGTTGCAAGAGCAGTTGCAAAGGAAATAGGCATTGAACTTTTTGATGATACAACTTACGAACCCGCAAGGCTTATGTATTGGCCCTCGACTTCAGTAAACGGAGAATTTGTTTTCAAACAAAAGGACGGGGAGCTTTTAAACCCTGATACCTATCTTGCTAAATATTCAGACTGGAGGGATACATCACTTTATCCCCACTCTTCAAGACAGTCAGAGATTATAAAGCGTTGTTTGAAAGAGCAGACAGACCCACTCACAAAGGACGGTGTTGTCGGTGCTTTTTGCAGAGCTTATACCATTGAAGAAGCAATAGGAACTTTTTTATCTGAAATATATGAGCCATCAGTTATGAATGGTCGCTATGACTATATTCCTGCTGATAGTAGTGCAGGAGTGGTTGTTTATTACGGTAAATTTGTATACAGCCACCATGCAACTGATCCTGCTTGTGGAAAGTTGCTCAATGCATTTGACCTTGTTAAGGTACATAAATTCGGTGATATGGACGAGAAGAAGTCCTTTAAGGCTATGGCAGAGTTTGTGACATCCCTTGATAAGGTAAAAATTCAGTTTGTTGAGGAAAAACAATCTCAGGCAGTAAGTGAATTCTCACAGGAAGATGATACAGATTGGTTAAAAGGACTTGAATATGATAAACAAGGAAATTTAAAAAATACTCTGCAAAATGTTATTTGCATCCTTGAAAATGACAGATTATTAAAAAATATCTATTTTAATGAATTTAGTGACGGAATGGAAATAAAGGGACCAGTGCCTTGGAAACGCCCAGATTTTCCTTATTGGAGAGAGGCTGATGACGCTCAGCTCGAGGCATATATCGATAAAATGTATGGATCTTTTTCAAAGCGCAACTATGATACTGCTATTGCAAAAGTAGTTGATGACCGTTCATATCATCCAGTACGAGAATACTTGGATTCCTTGCCCGAGTGGGATAAAACTGTTAGGGTAGAAAAATTGTTGATAGATATCTTTGGTGCGGCAGATACACCTTATGTAAGGGCTGTTACAAGAAAAACATTTACAGGGGCAGTAGCAAGAATAAAACGCCCCGGTTGTAAATTTGACACAATGCTAGTTTTAAACGGCTTTCAGGGACAGAAAAAGTCATCACTTCTTCGCAGACTTTGTGGAGAATGGTTTAATGACGATGTCAGCTTATCTCAGACCAAGGACAAAACTGCTGCAGAAAAATTACAAGGTAGCTGGATAATTGAGTTGTCTGAAATGTCTGGTATGAAAAAGGCAGATATAGAAACACTTAAAGCCTTTATCTCAAGGCAGAATGACATCTATCGTGCATCATACGGAAAACGTGCCCAGCCACATTTAAGGCAATGTATTTTTATTGGGACAACTAACGCTGAAAATGGATTTCTTCGGGACACAACAGGAAACAGGCGTTATTGGCCTGTTAAAACAATAAGAAAATATGAGGGAGACCCACAAAACATATCAGATGATTTTGTAAAACAATTCTGGGCGGAAGCACTTTATTACTATGAGCACGGTGAAAAACTGTATATAGATGATGACAATATTATAAAATACGCAACAATGGAACAGCAGGATGCATTGGAAAGTGACGAACGTGAGGGGATTGTGCGTGAATACCTTGATATTTTGTTACCTGCAAACTGGAATGATTTAAATCTTTATGAAAGAAGAAACTTCTTAAATTCTACTGAATTCGGTGATAGCGTTCAGGAAGGTACCGTAAAGCGAAAACGTGTGTGCAATATGGAAATATGGTGTGAATGTTTCGGACGTG
The DNA here is from genome assembly GCA_023395435.1 of Bacillota bacterium. GTDB lineage: Bacteria > Bacillota > Clostridia > Oscillospirales > Ruminococcaceae > SZUA-444. The sequence continues at coordinate 27,373 of JAEWZG010000143.1, read as the reverse complement.
AGCGAGGTCAGCTTCGTAAAATGGATTCTGGAGAAATAGCTACTATAATGGCAAAGGTAAAAGGCTGGCGTAAGATGGAGGAAAAAGCTCGTTTTGGGTTATACGGAATTGTTAAAGGATATGAAAGAAATGAGGAGGATGAAAAATGATATCAGAAGTACGAAATAACAGAGCATACACCAAAAGGGATGAGGAGCTGATTTCTGACCTATCTCAGGAGAATATGGGAAAGGTTCTGGTTTGGATTTCAACTAATATCTACCCAAGGAAAACACCATTACTGACAAGCAGTAGTTATGGTTTGAAGCATATCATGACTTCTGATATAGGGATATATGTTACTAATAATCAATTTAAGGATGCTATGCTGATGTGCGGTTTTATTCCTATAAATGAAAATATATTGAACTGGAATTATTACATAAGCAAACGCTCACCATGCTTTTTCAAGTGGAAACTACGTTAGCAACTCATCGCCAACAGGCAACCAAAAGTAAAATATCAATACTTTTTGGCAACAGAAGAAGGAAACATCCATAAATCGCTATAATTTGAGCTTTTTGAAGATTTTGTTGCCTGTTGCTATTAATTTATATTAATTATAAAAATATATAAATAATGACAGTATCACCCGTAAACACATATATTCGCATAATACGCGCGTAAGAGACAGTTTTAGCAACGGAGGGTTTATGCTTGAAAAACAAATAGAACAAAAACTTGTACAAGCAGTAAAAAAGATGGGAGGTCTTTGTCCGAAGTTTGTATCTCCCGGATTTGATGGAGTGCCAGACAGGCTTGTGCTTTTATCTGATGGGAAAATAGCATTTATTGAAACCAAAGCACCAAATAAAAAATTAAGACCTTTGCAAGTAAGGCGAAAAAGGCAACTGGAGAAGTTAGGCTTTTTGGTTTACTGCATAGATAATACAGAACAGATCGGAGGGATACTTGATGAAATACAATCCACATGATTATCAAACTTATGCGACCAACTTTATTCTTGAACATCCCATCTCGGCTGTTCTGCTTGATATGGGTTTAGGCAAGAGCGTAATTACTCTGACAGCGATTTTTGACCTTTGTCTTGATAGCTTTGAAGTCTCAAAGGTTCTGGTTATAGCACCACTTCGAGTAGCAAGAGATACATGGCCTGCTGAAATTGAAAAGTGGGAGCATTTAAAGGATTTGGAATATGCTGTAGCCATTGGTACTGAAACTGAAAGAAAAGTAGCACTTATGCAAAAGGCTAGTGTTTACCTTATCAACCGAGAAAATGTTGATTGGCTAATAAATGAAAGTGGTCTTCCCTTTAATTACGATATGGTGGTAATTGATGAGCTTAGTTCTTTCAAGTCATATAGTGCTAAGAGATTTAAAAGTCTTATGAAAGTAAGACCAATGGTAAAAAGAATTGTTGGCTTAACTGGAACACCATCAAGTAATGGCTTAATGGATTTATGGGCAGAATTTCGTTTGCTTGATATGGGAAAACGACTGGGTAGGTTTATCACCAATTATCGTAGTAACTTCTTTGACTCCGATAAACGTAATCAGCAAATAGTGTTTAGCTATAAACCTAAAGCTGGTGCAGAAGATGAGATTTATCGTCTTATTTCCGACATCACCATCAGTATGAAAAGTGCAGATTATTTAAAAATGCCAGAGTGTGTTATTAACGAGGTTTCGGTCACCCTTTCTGAGAAGGAACGTAAAACCTATGATACTTTGAAGAAAGACTTGGTGGTTTCACTTAAAGGTGAAGAAATTGATGCTGTTAATGCAGCGGCTCTATCGAACAAACTTTGTCAGATGGCAAATGGCGCTGTTTATGGTGAGGACAAGCAAGTATTTGAAATACATAATAGAAAGCTTGATGCTCTTGAAGATTTAATCGAATCGGCAAATGGTAACCCAGTTCTTATCGCATATTGGTTCAAGCATGATTTGGATAGAATTAAAAAACGATTTGATGTTCGTGAGATTAAGTCTTCAGCTGATATTGTTGATTGGAACAATGGCAGCATTCCTGTCGCTGTTATTCATCCTGCATCTGCAGGGCATGGACTTAATCTTCAAAGCGGTGGCTCAACGTTAATTTGGTTCGGACTTACTTGGAGCCTTGAATTATATCAGCAAACCAATGCAAGGTTATGGCGACAAGGACAAAAAGACACAGTTATCATTCACCATATCATTGCAAAGGACACGATTGATGAAAATGTTATGTCAGCACTCAAAAAGAAAGAAAAAACACAGGATGATTTAATAAATGCAGTTAAAGTACGAATGGAGTAACACAATGGATGCTAAAACATACTTAGGACAAGCATATAGGATTGACCAGAGAATTAACAGTAAGATTGAACAGATATTATCTTTAAGAGAACTTGCAACCCAAGCAACAGCAACACTTTCAGATATGCCACACAGTGCAACCCCGAACATTCGTTCTATGGAACAAACAATTGCAAAGATGGTTGATCTTGAGAATGAGATTAACTACGATATTGATGGGCTCATTGACTTGAAGAGTGATATTGTCAGGCTGATTAAAAGCATTGACAACCCAGAATACAAGACTTTACTTGAGCTACGCTATCTTTGCTTTAAATCTTGGGAACAGATCGCTGTAAAAATGGAGTATGATATCCGATATATTTATAAGCTTCATACCAGAGCCTTAGAAAAATGTGATATTTTATTAAACAGGACAGTAAAAGACATTGTATGACAGTATAAAAATATGATAGTATTATAATAACAAAGAATAACTCAAGGACACTTCACCGTAAATGGTGGGTGTCCTTTTTACATAGATTGAGGTGAAAGCGTGCCAACAAAACCAAAGCGCCCTTGCAGAATGAACGATTGCGGTCGGCTCTGTGATAATGGAGAGCAATACTGTACCGAGCATAAACAAGAGGCAAACAAAACATACAACAAATATCAGCGTGACCCGATGTCCAACAAACGTTACGGTCGAACGTGGAAACGAATTCGTGACAGATACATCAAGGCTCACCCTCTTTGTGAGGAGTGTCAGAAACAAAGTAAGTTGACACCTGCTGAAGAAGTACACCACATTCTGCCTCTATCAAAAGGCGGTGGCAATGAAACAAGCAACCTCATGTCTCTTTGTAAGTCTTGTCACTCACGCATCACTGTCCTTATGGGTGACCGATGGTTAAAATCATAAAAGTGGTTTGACCCATAATGTTGGTCTAACCTCTCGGTGGGGGTATCAAAATCCCCAAACCCTTTAAAATAGTACAGCGGCGTGGGGTGTCGTGTGAAAAAAGCCAAATTCAAAAAATAATTCAAAAAAATCTAATTCAATGGTGGTGATAATATGGCGAAAGGGGATGGCAGAGGTGGTTCAAGGCAAAATGCGGGCAGACCGCGAAAGGCACTTGCTGATGCAATAATTGACGGCACTCGCCCTTCAAGGCTGAAATCTGTAAAGTTTCAAGGTGAGAATTTAATTGATGAGGACACACCAACAATTCCCGAGGTTCTAGGGTATCTCACCGACGCACAAAAGGACGGAGAAAATCTACTCGCACAGCATTTTTTTAATGATATCTGGGAATGGCTTTCAGAAAGAAAGTGTGAAAAACTTTTCGAGGTGAATTACTTACAACGTTTTGCAATGCAACAGGCTCGTTATGTTCAGCTTGAAAGGCTAATCTCAAAGCATGGTTTTCTTGCAAAATCTTCATCAGGTGATGCGAGGGACAATCCTCTCGAGGCAATTTTGATGAACCGACTTAAAATCCTTAATCAGATGCAATATGCGATAGAAAACACAGTCAGAGCAAACTGTACTGTTCCTTTCACAGGATTGCCGAACACAGCAGACCCAATGGAGGCGTTGCTGAGTGGCGGGAGGTAAACAAACACTTGGAAAATTTATGGTTTTGTGATATTATATTAATTGTAAATTTACTAAATTGAACAAAATGATAAATAGAAATTTGCGGAGGTATAGCATGGCAGATTCTGTTGAAAAAATATTAGAGCAATACTTAGCATGGGAAGAATTAAAACAAAACATAAATTATGATAACCTTTCATGGGATAAAAAAGACAATCTTAGATTGCAGAATGATAATGATGCAAAGTACTATTATGAGGTGGCTAAAAAACAGAAAGCTGAGGCATTAAAGGCTGATACAATAATATCGTTTTGGACTCCTTATTGTAGATTATTAAAACTTGAAGCAAATTGGACAGTTAAAAAGAATGCAAAAACAATAGGAAATCTTAAAGCCTTACTGAACCAAATAAGAGCTACATGGGAGAATGACTATACTTTGAAAATAAAAGATATTAATAAACGTCTTGATAATTTTGCAAAGGTGTGCTATTCAAGAGGAAATTATATGCTTTTGCCAGAGAAAAAAATGAATCCTCAGAGGTATAGCATTGCTGAGGATAGAATAGACTTAACGCTTTATGAATGTTTTGATAAAGGTGCGTTAGCTAAGTACTATGAAACATATGACTCTTTACATTCATGGATAATTAGAGAAAAACTAGACGGAATATTTTTAAATGGTGAAATATCAAAAGAAAAAATTAAATGGTTTACCCCAGAAGATAAGCCTAAATGGATTTCAGAGATGAACGTTAATGAAATATATGAGTATTTAGATAATTCAGTTTTATTGATACAAGGAAGAAATAAGTAATATAACAAATTCAGATTTATTTGTAAGATTATGAGCATGGCCTTGTATTATTTAACTAAATTTTCTCAAGACAATTCTTAATTGAGTTGTCTTTTTTTATACCCAAACGGAGGTAAAATGACTGATATTACAAGATTTATAAAGCACTTGAAACAATCAGACCTAACATTGCAACAGTTTAAAGCTCTGAAAGGTCAGGCATTGAGTGGTGATATTTCCGGCGCTGAAAAAGGCTTAAATAAAATTAAGGGGAGGAATTCAACTGAACACAACAGAAAAAATGGAGCGGATACCGATAGACAAGCTTGTTCCTTACATAAATAATTCAAGGACGCATAGTCCTGAACAGCTTAAAAAGCTACAATCAAGCTTGCGTGAATTTGGTTTTGTAAATCCTATTCTCATAGACAGCAAATTTAATATTATCGCAGGGCACGGACGTGTTCTCGCTGCAAAGGCAGAGGGAATGACTGAAGTGCCTTGTGTTTTTGTTGACCATTTAACAGATGCACAGAAAAAAGCCTACATCATTGCAGACAACCGTCTTGCCGAAGATGCAGGCTGGGATAAAGAATTATTAGCAGTTGAGATGGAAAACTTAAAAGATCTTGAATTTGATATTTCAGAGCTTGGCTTTGAGGTTGATGAGATTGATAAGCTTTTAAATTCGGGTGCTAATGTAACAGAAGACAATTTTGACGAGCCTTTGCCTGAAACACTTATTACAAAGCAAAGTGATGTGTGGCTACTCGGCAGACACCGACTTATCTGTGGTGATAGTACAAAGCTTGAAACCTATACAAAACTGATGGATGGCAAGAAAGCAAATCTTGTTGTAACTGACCCTCCGTACAATGTCGCTTATGAAGGTACAGCGGGAACAATCCAAAATGATAATATGGATGATAAGAAATTTTATGAGTTTCTGCTATCAGCCTACAAAGGAATGTATGAAAGCTTAACTGATGGTGGCTCAATTTATGTTTTCCATGCTGACAGAGAAACTGTAAATTTCAGAATGGCATTTAAAGACGCCGGTTTCTTTTGCCATCAGACTTGTATATGGGTGAAGAATGTTCCCGTTCTCGGCAGATGTGATTATCAGTATTGCCATGAGCCGGTACTTGTTGGTTGGAAGCCGACAGCCGGACATAAGTTTTATGCAGACAGAAAACAAAGAACTATTTGGAATTTTGATAGGCCAGCAAAATCAAAATATCATCCTACTATGAAGCCGATTGCACTTGTTGCTTATCCGATAACAAACTCTAGTTTAACTAACTCAATTGTTCTTGACCCTTTTAGTGGCAGTGGTTCAACCCTCATAGCTTGTGAGCAGACGGACAGAATTTGCTACACCATTGAGCTTGATGAAAAGTATGCAGATGTCATTGTAAAAAGATATATTGAGCATACGGGTTCGGCTGATAGTGTGTTTCTTTTGAGAGGTGATGAAAAGATAAAGTATTCCGAGGTGGCTGAAGATGAGTAATCTTACCCTTGGTTCACTCTTTGACGGCTCGGGAGGATTTCCACTCGGTGGTCTGCTTTCAGGGATAACTCCTATATGGGCATCAGAGATTGAACCATTTCCCATAAGAGTTACTACCAAACGCTTGCCACAGGTTAAACATCTCGGTAATATTTCAACAATAAACGGAGCAGAAATAGAGCCAGTTGATATAATAACTTTTGGCTCACCTTGCACTGATATGTCAGTGGCGGGCAAAAGAGCAGGTTTGGAAGGAAAACAATCTGTCCTTTTTTATGAGGCAATTAGAATTATTAAGGAAATGAGGTCAGCAACTAATGGCGAAAAGCCAAGATTTATCGTGTGGGAGAATGTTCCGGGAGCTTTCTCCTCAAATAAAGGACAAGACTTCAAAGCAGTGCTTGAGTCAGTATGCGGGGTTAAGGATGAAATCTTCTCTATTCCTGAACCTCCAAAAGGAAAATGGGCAAATGCTGGTGAAATCGTGGGTGATAATTTCTCCCTCGCATGGAGAACTCTTGACTCGCAATACTTCGGAGTCGCTCAAAGACGCAGACGTATCTACCTTGTCACAGATTTTGCAGACAGGTGTGCCGGAAAAATATTATTTGAGTCCGAAGGCTTGTCAGGGTATTTTACGAAGAGCAAGTGTCCGTGGGAAGGAACTTCCACCAATGCTGAAGAAAGCACTTCAAAAACAAGCCTGTCAGTAATGTTTGAAAACCACAGTCAAGATATACGTTACATAGGTCCAATTGATATTGCACAGACAGTTTCTGCTACATATGGAACGGGTGGGAACAATCAACCTTTTGTGGTTAACAAAAACTTGCCTCTTGCAATAAGTGAGCGAATACAAGGTTTACCTATAACAGAAAATCTTGCACAGACACTTCTTGCAACTGACTATAAAGGTGTTCAGTGTGTTTGTGAAGAAACTCCTAAGACTCTGAAAATTTGTAGCGGTTGTGATGGCGGTGGCAAGGACGCTTTAATTCAAGATGATAAATCAGCCACACTTTCCTGTAACAATGACCAGATGGTGTTTGTTCCGAAAGCTTATGGGATTTGTTCTGATGGTAGTAATTCAATGAAGTCTGATAATCCCAATAGCGGAATTTATGAGGCAGATACAAGCAGAACTATAGATGCAAATGGTGGAAATCCTTCTTGCAATCAAGGCGGGATAGCCGTTGTTTGTATAGACCAAGGTGGTGGAAAGTCTTCATGCAATATAACTGAGGAGCAAGCACCAACTTTAACTTGCACGCATGGTGGCGAGCCTGTTGTATGTCTGCAAGGTTCAATGATTGGTAGAGATGATAAAAACGGCCCAAATGGAAGTGGCTTAAATGAAGAGGTTTCATTTACTCTTAATACAACAGATAAACACGCTGTTGTTTATGCCATTGACCGAGAAACTTTTAACTGTGGACAGAATTTTGCAAGAAATCTTGGAATTACCAAAAACGGAGTTGCATCAACCTTGAATGCACAAGGTCCTTCGGCTGTTGCTTGGAATGGAGATGTTATTTCTCCAACTCTTACGGCAAACAATGCTGGTGGCAATCAGCGTATGCCCGATAAGGGCAATTTCACATCTGTGGTTGATACCAACTACACTGTTCGTAGATTAACCCCAAAGGAATGTGCCTTATTGCAAGGCTTCCCAATATGGTGGTGTGATAATCTTGAAACAATTAATCCAACTGAAAATGAAATATCTTTCTGGGCAGAGGTCTTTGAAACACACCGTAAGATTATGGGTAAAAGCACAAAGACAAAAAGTAGACAGCAGATTATTAAGTGGCTTAAAAATCCTTATTCAGACAGTGCTGAATACAAGATGTGGGGTAATGGAGTGGCTTTACCTTGTGTTCGTTTTGTACTGAGCGGTATTGTGTGGGAATTGAATTAACCTAAAATCTGAACAAATCTTATTTGTATATTTCTACAATATATAGTATTTAATCGACTTGATATGTACTGCTTATAGAGTTAATATGTGTATACAAAAAAGCATTAACAAATACGTTTTACAAAATAATCAAGGAGGCCAACATCAATGGATAAATTCTTTACGCAGAAATACTGTGACCGCTGTGGCAAAAGCCTTAAGGGTGGTCGCATAATGAGTATGTTTAACGAGGATTGCATTTGTATTGAGTGCAAGGACAAGGAAACAAAAGACCCCGACTACCAAAAGGCAGTCGAGGCTGATATTGCTGAGATTAAAAGGGGTGATTATAATTTTAGGGGTATAAGAAATGGTGGACAATAAAATTAAGGAGCAGATTCTCGCTATTCGTGCAACAGGACTAACTAATATGTTTGATATTAATACCGTACAGAAAATCGCAAAAGATATTGGGATTTATGAGTTGCTGGTTTATCTTGAGGAACATCGAAATGAGTATGTAAGGTTTATTCTTAAAGGTGATGGGTAGACAATTTTATAATTTAATGATATAATGCAAATAAAAAGACCTTTCTTTAAATAACATGGGGCTGGCACCCATTAAAAAACTGCTATATATTAGTTAAAGAAAGATGGTACAGATATGATAAATATACAATTGATAAACGTTTATGACAGTAATGGGAATTTTGTTAAGCAAGTATACAAAAGGTACGCTTTTCAAAGGGTTCTACAGGGGACTGCTCGTTGGATAAAAAATCAAACAGCTATTAGGCAGATAACACCCTACGCTATTTCTCAAGTTTTTCCTAATATTGGCGACAAAAAAAGCATAGCGTTAACAATGAAAGCATTGATGATAATCTTTTACAATGAGAATTATCCTAAAAAGAAAGCATCAGGTAGCATTGGTGGGGGATCTAAGAATGGGTTTATTCGACTGGTAACTAACTCGAACGGAATTAAAGAATGGGAAAGAGTTCGCTGATTTAAATGCTTAAAATGTAAAAAATTAGTACAGAAAATTTAATTTATGTTTAAGAGTCTACTATTTGGTAGGCTCTTTTTCTTTTGCAAGGAGGCGACAGCTATTCAGAAACTTAATAAGTACAAACCCACACAGTTTAAATCAAAGGATAGTATTTATAGTAAAAGCCACGCTGACTATGCTGTTGCCTTTATAGAATCTCTTAAACACACTAAAGGCACTTGGTCTGGTAAATCCTTTGACCTAATAAATTGGCAGGAGCAGATTATCCGAGATGTGTTTGGAACGCTTAAACCCAACGGCTATCGGCAATTTAACACAGCCTATGTTGAAATCCCAAAGAAAATGGGCAAATCAGAACTTGCTGCGGCTGTTGCACTTCTCCTCACTTGCGGTGATAATGAAGAACGTGCTGAGGTTTATGGCTGTGCAGCTGATAGGAACCAAGCGTCTATTGTATTTAATGTTGCAGCAGATATGGTTCGAATGTGTCCGGCATTATCAAAGCGGGTAAAAATTCTCGACTCGCAAAAACGACTTATTTATCAGCCTACAGGCAGTATTTATCAAGTATTATCTGCTGATGTTGGCAATAAGCACGGCTTCAATACACATGGGGTTGTCTTTGATGAGCTACATACTCAGCCGAATAGAAAGCTTTATGATGTTATGACAAAAGGCAGTGGTGATGCGAGAATGCAGCCACTGTATTTTCTTATCACAACAGCCGGTGATAATCAGAACAGTATCTGCTGGGAGGTGCATCAAAAGGCACTTGATATAATTGAAGGCAGAAAGCACGACCCGACATTTTATCCTGTAATTTTCGGTGCAGCACAGGAGGACGACTGGACAGACCCGAAGGTGTGGAAGAAAGCTAACCCCTCGCTTGGAATAACTGTTGGAATTGATAAAGTTAAAGCTGCTTGTGAATCTGCAAAGCAAAATCCTGCTGAAGAAAACTCCTTTAGGCAACTTCGACTTAACCAATGGGTAAAACAAGCTATCCGTTGGATGCCAATGGAGAAATGGGATAAATGTGCGTTTGCTGTTAATATAGAAGAACTAAAAGGCAGAGTTTGCTACGGTGGACTGGACCTTTCAAGCAGTACAGATATTACGGCATTTGTGCTTGTTTTTACACCAGTGGACGAAGATGATAAATATTTTGTGCTCCCTTACTTTTGGATACCTGAAGATAACATTGATTTGCGTGTGCGACGTGACCATGTGAATTATGATGTGTGGGAAAGGCAAGGACAGCTTTTCACCACTGAGGGCAATGTTGTGCATTACGGATATATTGAGCATTTTATTGAGCAACTCGGCTTAAAATATAACATTCGTGAAATTGCCTTTGACCGTTGGGGCGCTGTTCAAATGGTGCAGAACCTTGAGGGATTAGGGTTTACAGTAGTTCCATTCGGTCAAGGTTTCAAGGATATGTCACCACCGACAAAAGAGCTAATGAAGCTGACTCTTGAAGAAAAAATAGCACATGCTGGCCACCCTGTTTTGCGATGGATGATGGATAATATTTTTATCCGCACAGACCCCGCCGGTAACATCAAGCCGGACAAAGAAAAATCCACAGAGAAAATTGACGGTGCAGTGGCAACTATTATGGCATTGGATAGGGCGATAAGGTGCGGTGGAAATACTGGTGGAAGTATTTATGACGAAAGAGGGATATTGGTGTTGTAAATTTAGGAAGATTGTGGTATTATTATGTTAAATAATGCATGAAAGTGTAAAAAGTATGATAACAAATACAGAATATGATCAGCGACTACATGAAACCATTAAAAAACTATTAGATTGCAAATACGGGAGAAAAAAGCAATTTAGTTTATTTCCAAATAAAAAGTATTCATTAGGTGGAATGATTAATGAAGAACAGTATAATAATGAGCAAGAGAAAATTTTGGTGATATTGAAAGAAGCTAATGATTCTAATGCGAATTCAATAAAAAATTATGTAAATGAAATAATAATCGGAAATGAAAAGATTATTCGTACATGGAGAAATATTGCTCGTTGGGTAATTGCAATAAAAACTTATGGTACATATGAATTTAAAGTAATAGATGATAGTAAAATTATTGAGTCTTTGAAAGAGATTGCTGTAACTAATATAAATAAAAGTGGTGCTAGTTCAAGAACTAATATGTCATTATTAAGGAGCAAATCTTTAATTCAAAGTGAGGTAATATTAAATGAAATAGACGTTTTAAAACCTACAAAAATTTTATGTGGAAATACATATCAGATTATTTGTGAGATTATAGGTAAGAAAGAGGAAAAAGAACGTGACTGTTGTATTTATAATGACATCATATTCATTAATATGTGTCACCCACAAGCAATGATAAAAGATATTGAAATGTATAGTAAAATTTGTAGTATAGTTAAAAATAACAAATGTTTGAGCACCTTTAAGTAGGTGCTTTTTTGCACCATTTTTTAAGGAGGTCAACCTATGAACCCACTAAAAAATCTATTCCACTCAAGAGATAAACCTCAAAATGCTTTAAATAACAACCGTTATAGCTTTTTCTTTGGTTCAACCACCAGTGGAAAAACCGTCAACGAGCGTACAGCAATGCAAACCACAGCAGTTTATTCTTGTGTGAGAATACTTGCTGAAACCATAGCAAGCCTGCCACTTCAGCTTTATGAATACACCGATACTGGCAAAGAAAAATCAACCGCCCATCCGTTATATAATCTGCTCCATAACGAGCCAAACCCCGAGATGACTTCATTTGTGTTCCGAGAAACACTCATGAGTCATCTTTTATTATGGGGAAACGCTTATGCTCAGATTATCCGTGATGGCAGAGGTCAGGTTGTTTCCTTGTATCCACTTCTACCCGATAAAATGACGGTGGACAGAACTTTAAGTGGCGAGATTTATTATCAATATCAAACTGAAAAAGGCGAGGTCATTCTTCGAAAAGAAGAAGTTTTGCACATTCCCGGTCTTGGTTTTGATGGATTGGTTGGCTATTCACCTATCGCAATGGCGAAAAATGCGATCGGAATGGCAATTGCAACTGAAGAATATGGTGCAAGCTTTTTCTCAAACGGAGCAAATCCCGGCGGAGTTTTAGAGCATCCCGGAGTTGTAAAAGACCCAAAACGTGTGCGTGAAAGTTGGAATGCTGTTTATCAAGGGAGTTCCAATGCGCATAGGGTTGCAGTTTTGGAAGAGGGAATGAAGTTTCAGCCTATAGGAATCCCACCAGAACAGGCACAATTTTTAGAAACAAGAAAGTTTCAAATAAATGAAATAGCTCGAATTTTCAGAATTCCACCTCATATGGTCGGTGATCTTGAAAAGTCGAGCTTTTCTAATATTGAGCAACAGAGCCTCGAGTATGTCAAATACACACTCGATCCTTGGGTGGTTCGTTGGGAACAGGCAATGCAAAAGGCTCTGCTTTCTCAATCTGAAAAGCAACAGTACTTTATAAAGTTTAACGTTGATGGACTTTTAAGAGGTGACTATGCTTCTAGAATGGCTGGCTATGCAACGGGCAGACAGAACGGCTGGCTTTCAGCTAACGATATTCGTGAGCTTGAAAACTTAAATCGCATACCAACTGAACTTGGTGGTGATTTGTACCTTGTAAATGGTGCTATGACAAAGCTTGAAGATGCAGGAATTTTTGCAAATACAACTAATAATGGGACGGAGGAAACAAATGAATAAAAAATTTTGGAATTGGGTTGAGGAAGATAGTTCTCGAACCCTATTCTTAAACGGAGCAATCGCTGAAGAAAGCTGGTACGATGATGAAGTTACCCCTAAACAGTTTAAAAATGAGCTGTTCTCAGCAGAAGGTGACATCACGATTTGGATTAACTCACCCGGTGGAGATTGCATAGCAGCTGCTCAGATTTACAATATGCTGATGGATTACAAGGGACAAGTAACTGTGAAAATTGACGGCATTGCTGCAAGTGCTGCGTCAGTTATTGCAATGGCTGGGACAAAGGTTTTGATGTCGCCCACAAGCCTTATGATGATACACAATCCTTTAACTGTCGCAATTGGTGACAGCGAGGAAATGCAAAAAGCCATCTCAATGCTTGACGAGGTTAAAGAAAGTATTATCAACGCTTACGAGATTAAAACTTCACTTCCACGAGCAAAGCTTTCAAAATTAATGGATGCAGAAACGTGGCTTAATGCAAATAAAGCCTTAGAACTTGGGTTTGCAGATGACATTATGTTCAAAGACAATCAGACACCCACGCAGAATAGTTTCACTTTTAGCAGACGTGCTGTTACAAACTCACTTCTTGAAAAGATTAAACCAAAGCAAAAACCAACAGGCATACCAATTGATAATCTCGATAAGAGATTACAACTTATTAAATAGGAGGAACATTTATGAACAAAATTTTAGACCTTAGGGAAAAACGAGCAAAAGCGTGGGAAACAGCAAAAGCTTTTCTTGACACCAAGCGTGGAAATGACGGTCTTATTTCTGCAGAGGATACAGCTACATACGATAAAATGGAGGCTGATGTCGTTAATTTAGGTAAGGAAATTGACCGTTTGGAGCGTCAGCAGGCTTTAGATTTAGAGCTATCTAAGCCTTTAAATTCGCCGCTTACAAGCAAACCAACCGCTACTGGAGATACAAAAACAGGGCGTAGTTCTGATGAGTACAAATCAGCATTCTGGAAAGCTATGAGAAGTAAAAATCATTATGATTTGCAAAATGCACTTCAGATTGGCTCTGATTCTGAGGGTGGATATTTTGTTCCGGACGAGTTCGAAAGAACGCTTATTCAGGCTCTTGAAGAAGAAAATGTGTTCAGAAAGCTTGCAAAAATAATCACTACTTCAACTGGAGATAAGAAAATTCCTGTTGTGGTTACAAAAGGTACTGCCTCTTGGATTGATGAAGAGGGCGCAATTCCTGAAAGTGATGACAGCTTCGGTCAAGTTTCAATAGGCGCATACAAGCTTGCAACTATGATTAAGGTTTCTGATGAATTACTAAATGATAATGTGTTCAACCTTGAAAGCTATATTGCTAAAGAGTTTGCAAGACGTATCGGCACAAAAGAGGAAGAAGCATTCTTTATCGGTGATGGCACAGGAAAACCTACTGGAATTTTCAACGCAACAGGTGGTGCAGAGGTTGGCGTAACGGCGGCAAGTGCAACAGCTATAACTCTTGACGAGGTTATGGATTTATTCTTCAGCTTAAAATCGCCATACAGAAAAAATGCAACTTTTGTTATGAATGACACAACGGTTAAAGCAATCAGAAAGCTAAAAGACGGCAACGGGAACTACATCTGGCAGCCGTCAATCACAGCCGGAACTCCGGATACAATTTTGACTAGACCAGTTGTGACATCTTCATTCGTTCCTACAATTGCGTCAGCTGCAAAATCAATCGCATTCGGTGATTTTAGTTATTACTGGGTTGCAGACCGTCAAGGCAGAGCATTTAAGAGGTTGAATGAACTTTATGCTGTAACGGGTCAGGTCGGTTTTGTTGCAACACAAAGGGTTGATGGAAAGCTTATCTTGCCTGAAGCAATCAAGACTTTACAGCAAAAGGTTTAGCAGTATGACTTTACTTGAAAAGGTAAAAGCGAACCTAATACTTGAGCATAGCGAGGACGATGCACTTATCCAAAATTACATCACAGCCGCAACAGCTTATGCTGAAAGTTATCAAAAGAAATCCGAGGGATTTTATACAGAAAATACAATGCACCCGACCACCGAGCAAGCAGTAATAATGCTATCAAGCCATTTCTATGAAAGTAGAGATGGCTCTACTGCTGGGTTTTTCTCTGATAATGTGCAAGCGAGCGAGCAAGTTTGGAATGTTGTAAACATGCTTTTAAGGCTGAATAAGGATTGGGTGATTTAGTATGAGTTTAGGGAAATTAAATACAAGAATTGATATAATCTCGACCGAGCCTGTTAAGGATAGCGAGGGGTTTGTAACAACTGGCGATAATATTTTAGCTTCGGTAAGAGCATATTTTGAGCAGAAAAATTCAACTGAAAAGTGGCTTAATATGTCACAGAATAATTCTATAAATGCACTGTTCAGACTTCGTCATATCCCTAATATTGAAATTACTAACAAGCATATTATCATTTGTGATGGTAATCGTTATAATATTTACTCGGTTGAGAATGTGAAAAACAAAGGAATGTATCTTGAGATATTGGGTGTGAGTGTTGATGGCTAAATGCGATTTTAATATGCCAGAGGATTTCCTTTTAAAGGTATCTCGTATTGCTGAAAAAACAGATGAAATTGTTCCAAAGGTGCTTGAAGTCGGTGCGGAGGTTGTACTCACAAAAGTAAAAAGCAATCTTAAATCTGTTGTTGGCAATAACACAAAAGTTGAAAGTCGTTCTACTGGTCAGCTTATTTCTGCTCTTGGGGTAACTCCTGCAAAGCAAGATAATAATGGGAATTTTAATGTTAAGATTGGTTTTGATGAGCCTCGTTCTGATGGCGATAGCAATGCTAAAATTGCAAATATTCTTGAATACGGGAAAAGTGGCCAGCCACCTAAACCGTTTTTAAAGCCTGCAAAAACGCAAAGCAAAAAGTCTTGCATTGAGGCTATGAAAAACAAGCTGGAAAGTGAGATTGATAATCTATGAGCATTTTATCAGAACTTAATACTCTTATAAAAATAATAGACATTCCAGTTGAAACAGGAGTATTCAGTGGCGTTCCACCTATTGAATATATCGTTATTACTCCACTAAACGACACCTTTGCAATTTTTGGGGATAACAAACCACTACTTGATATTCAGGAGGCAAGACTCTCACTTTTTAGCAAAAAAAACTATATACAAAGAAAAAATCAGCTTGTAAAGATTTTGTTACAGGCTGATTTTACTATTACTGAACGGCGCTATGTAGGGCATGAAAATGATACTGGCTATCATAATTATGCTATTGACGTGTCGAAAAATTACGAAACGGAGGTTTAGGATATGGCACAAATAGGATTGAAATATTTAATCTGTTCAGAGCTTACTGAAACAGAAACTGTTGCAACATATGATGTTGGAATGGTTATGTCAAAGGCAATAAAGGCTGATATTTCTATTGAAATCAACGAAGGCAAACTGTATGCCAATGATATGTTAGTTGAAAACATAAAGGAATTCAAGTCTGGCAAGGTATCTCTAAACGGTGACCATTTAAGCTATGAGGTTTTAGCCTTGATTTTAGGGCATACGCTTTCAACGCTTACGCCCGGAACAGAGCAAAAGCTCGTTGCAAAGGGTGATGATGACGGAAAATGCGTCGGGGTTGGCTTTTATGCGACTACTATTAAAAACGGTGCTCGAAAATATAGGGCAATATGGCTTACAAAAGTCAAGTTTGGAATTCCAAATGAAAGCCTTGAAACCAAAGGCGATGCAATTAATTTTCAAACACCAACAGTTGAGGGAACAATCCTCACTGATGTTACTGGAGTTTGGAAAGAGGAAGCTACCTTTGACACTGAGGCAAAAGCAATTGCTTGGCTTGATGACCTTGCAAATATTGGAGGTGTAGGATAATGGATAATGACAGATGCTCACAAATTACAATTGGCGGCACAGAATACACACTTGTTCTAACCACAAAAGCCACAAAGGAAATAGCTAAACGTTATGGAGGGCTTTCAAACCTCGGTGACAAGCTGATGAAGTCTGAAAATTTTGAGATGGCACTTGATGAAATTGTGTGGCTTTTAACGCTTCTCGCAAACCAGTCAATCCTCATATATAACCTGCAAAACAAGGACAAAAAAGAGATGCTAACAGAAGAAATAGTTGAACTTTTGACTTCTCCACTTGACCTTGCTGATTACAAAATTGCAATAACTGAAGCTATGTTTAAAGGAACAAAGCGAAATATTGAGTCGGAGGAAGAATCCTCAAAAAACACACAAGTCGGGTAGAGGATGATGAACTCTTTACCCGACTTATTTATTATGGTGTTGTACAGTTGAATTTTTCTGAAACTGAAACTTGGTTAATGCCAATTGGAAAGTTGCTTGATTTGTGGGAGTGTCATAAGCAATTTAATGGTCTTGCAAAACCAAAACATGAGTGGAGTATTGACGAGGTTGTGCCAAAATTATAATTAATCACACCATGCAATGACATTTAATTGAAAATTACCTTAAAATATGATATGCTGTCAATATACTTATAGGGTGGTGACAAAATGGCATTAAAGTCAGATGTTTTAAATAAAGTAGCTGATAAAATTATAAATAATGAATTTATAAAGGCGAAAGATACTATTTGTAAGGAATATCCTTTTCAAAAACAGGAAATTTATCAAAGATCTTATACACTGAAAGAAAAAATCAATATATTTGTTAGAGATGGGTTTATCGATAGATATTCTGGGGAAAGGTTAGTTAATCCAGGATTTTTAAAAGTTCTCTCAGTTTTGTATCCTGAAGATTTTCCATATAATCTTCATTGGAAGATGACAGAAACGCATAATGCTTTTTGGGAGTTGTCACCTACAATTGATCATATTATTCCTGTTTCAATTGGAGGTACTAACTGTAAAGAAAATTGGGTAACAACCTCAATGCTTAACAATTCAATTAAGTCTAATTGGACATTAGAACAGCTCAAATGGAGAATATATCCTCCAGGGGAAATTAATGAATGGGATGGCTTAACAAAAAAGTTTATAAGAATAGTTGAAACTAATGAGAAATTACTTAATGATGGTTACATTAAAAAATGGTATTATGTTTCGATTTGATTTTATAAAGTATAGACAATTATTGTGTATACTTGTCAATAATATCACTCAAGTAATATACCTTTAGTTAAAATGTGAGTTAAGTATTGAAAAGGTTGTGTCAAAATAATTATTGTTGCAATTTTATCATAATTATGATAAAATATAACTATAATAATTAAGGGGTGATAATATGCCTGATATAAGACCTGTTTCAGAACTAAGAAATAATTTTTCAGATATTTCAAGGCTTGTGCATGAAAACAATTCTCCGGTATTTCTGACAAAGAATGGTTATGGTGATATGGTTGTAATGAGTGTTGAAGCTTATGAAAAATTAGTTTCTGACAACTATGTTAATCAAAAACTACTCAAGGCATCTGCTGAATCGAAAAAAACAGATGTTAGATATTCTTTTGATGAAGTTTCAAGTGAAATGAGGAAACAACTCAGTGAAAGAATATAGAATTGTAATGTTGCATTGTGCAAAAGAAGATTTGTCAGAAATGATAGATTATCTTGCAAAGTATTATCCAAGCACTGCACTTAAGCAATATGACAGAATAATTGAGAAAATTAAAAATCTAGAAAAACATCCTTTTATGTATGAAGAATATAAAACCTCAATTTCGGATTTAATATACAGAAAACTAACTGTTGATAATTACCTTGTTTTTTATACAGTAAATGAAAATACAGTTGAAATACACGCAATTATTAATGGCAAGACAAATTTCAATATATAAATTTTTAAGACATCCTCATTCGTGAGGGTGTCTTTTCTTATACCCAAAAGCAAGGAGGTGACCCACCATGCCCGACAATTTCGGCTTAAAAATCGGCATAGAAGGCGAAAAAGAATTTAAAAATGCCCTTAAAGATATCAACCAATCTTTTAAAGTTTTAGGCTCTGAAATGCAACTCGTAACAAGCCAGTTCGATAAAAATGATAATTCAATACAGGGATTAACAGCAAGAAATGAAGTGCTAAATAAGTCCATTGACACACAAAAAGATAAGATTTCAACACTCCAAAAAGCACTTGATAATGCAAGTAAGTCTTTTGGTGAAAATGATAAACGTACGCACAACTGGCAAATACAGCTTAATAAAGCACAAGCAGAACTCAATGGAATGGAACGTGAACTAAAAGGTAACAACAATGCCATTGAGAAAACAACAAATGAGTTTAACAGTGCTGAAAATGAGAGCGAACAATTTAATAAAGCTTTGAAAAAAACTGCTGATACGGCTGATAAGTCGGACGGCAGTTTTTCTAAATTGGGTGGGGCTCTTGGCAAAATTGGTGTTGGTTTTGCTGCTGGAGTGGCCGCAATCGGTGCTGCTGCCGTTTCTGCCGGAAAAGCACTTGTTAATATGACTGTTAGTGCATCCGAGTATGCTGATGAGATTTTAACTCAATCAACTGTAACTGGGATGTCAACGCAAAGCTTGCAGGCTTACAAATATGCAGCAGAATTAATCGATACACCATTAGAAACAGTAACTTCAACCATGTCCAAAAATATTAAAAGTATGGCAAGTGCAAAAGATGGCTCTAAAGCAACCGCAGAGGCATATAAAAAGCTAGGAATTTCGGTAACTGATGCTTATGGCAATCTAAAAGACGGTGAAAGCGTTTACTGGCAAGCTATAGACGCATTGGGGAAAATGCAAAATGAAACCGAACGTGATGCACTTGCAATGCAGATTTTCGGTAAGTCAGCAAGAGAATTAAATCCATTAATCGCTCAAGGTTCGGCTGGAATGGCAAAGCTTACAGATGAAGCAAAACGTATGGGCGCAGTAATGAGTGATGAAACTATTGAAAAGCTTGGAAAGTTTGATGACAGCGTCCAAAGACTAAAGCAAGGCAGTGAAGCGGCAAAACGTGTGCTTGGAACTGTGCTTTTACCTCAACTTCAAACCCTCGCAGATGATGGAGTTTCACTTCTTGGTGATTTCACAAGTGGACTTGCTGCGGCTGGTGGTGACTTCGGCAAAATTAGTGAAGTTATTGGAAAAGCGGTCGGTGGTATAGCCAATATGGTTATGGAAAACCTCCCTAAATTAGTTCAGGTTGGAATGAAAATTGTTAGCGCAATTGGTGGTGCGATAATTGATAACCTTCCTCTCATAATCGACAGTGCAGTTTCAATAGTTATGACGCTTTTGCAAGGCTTGATTTCAGCACTTCCTCAAATAACAGAAGGCGCTCTGCAACTGGTTATGGCATTGCTTAATGGTATAATTGAGAATCTCCCAGCACTAATTGAGGCTGCGATTGAAATGGTGGTAACATTAGCTTTAGGAATAGCTGATGCCTTACCTGAACTGATACCAGCTATTATTGAGGCAATTATTCTCATAGTCGAAGTCTTACTGAATAATATGGATAAAATCCTTGATGCTGCCTTCAAAATAATTGAAGGGTTGGCACAAGGACTTTTAAATGCCCTACCTCAACTAATTGAAGCACTGCCTCAAATAATTACAACAATTATTGACTTCATAACAAACAATCTCCCACTAATTATTGAAATGGGAATAAAGCTCACAGTTCAGCTTGCTGTTGGCTTAGTCAAAGCAATACCACAGCTTATCGCAAGTATTCCGCAGATAATCGGCGCAATTTTAAGTGGCTTGGGTTCTGCAATAGTTTCTGTTGCTGAAATCGGCAAGAACATAGTTACAGGACTTTGGGAGGGTATAAAGTCAATGGGTAGCTGGATAGCTGACAAGGTTTCAGGCTTTTTCGGTGGAATTGTTGACGGCGCAAAAGATTTTCTTGGAATACACTCACCATCAACTGTTTTTGCCGGGATTGGTGAAAATATGGGAGCTGGGCTTGGTGTAGGTTTCACCGATGCTATGAACGGAGTTGAAAGGGATATGAAAAACGCAATCCCTACAAACTTTGATGTAAACGCAAAAGTTACTGGTGCTGGCAAAAACTCAAATACTATCAATCATACAGGTGTTATTCGTGTTGAGGGAGTTAATGATAGTGGTGTGCTTTCAGGAATTGTTGATATTATCATTGGGGAGCTTCGAAAGGAAGTGCGTGTTTAAATGAGTATGCTTATTAATCTTGATACAAATGAAGAAATTACACCATTTATAAGCATTTCAACTAAACAAGATATTACAAAAACAGTTCAGAAAACTCTTGACGGTGCAACTCACATTCAAAGAATAGGTCAACCAAACATCAGCTATGAAATTACAGCCTATGTTGATGAACAAGGTATGCAAAAGCTGATGTTTGCAGAAGATAAGGTATCACTTTTAAAGGTTGAACTTGAAAAAGGTGTGTTTTTGGGGAGGATTACAACTCTCAAAGACTTTGATAATGTCACGAGAAATTACTACAAAACTGTCATTACACTTGCCCAGGAGAAAGACGAATGAGATATTTACCACAGGAATTAAAGAATAAGCTATTACAGAACATTCAGACTGACAGCACAAATGCAAAGCCGAATTTAAGGCTCATTGCAACTCAGGCAAGCTGTAACACCTTAATTTCAGAAGATATCCATAAAAGTGTTCCTGCAAACTTCGGCGATATTGCAATCCGTCAGCTTGATGGTGAAAATACTCCTTCAGTTGCTTATGCTATCTGCATTGACAATGGAATTGCAAATATCTATAGGCGAGACTTCCCGACAGATTTAGAAAAGCCTTGGGTAAAACAATGGTCGCTCGGGAGCACTAAAGAAGTCGCTATCGAATACAACGGTGAGTGGTGTTTAGACGCAAAGAAAAAATGGCACTACCTTAGAACCGAGGAGTACCCTTATGTATTTTATGTTGATAACAGCAATAATCTTTTTGTACAGCATTGGTGTGATAGTACAACAAAAACACAGCTTACGACTGGGGTTTCACAGATTTCAGCTTGCAGAGGCTGGCAGTCACACGATGATGTTTCACTCGACCAAGGCTTAATTATTAGCTACATAAAGTCAGGAAAAGTGTATTATAGAGCATTCTGCAATAATATATGGGAAACTGAAAGAGATGTCACGCCACTTGGGATTGGCAACACCTCTCTTTGTGTTTTTCGTACAAATGATTTCAGAGTGGGGTTCATTACAGAAAACAATGGGCAGATAACATACACACTTTCAAAACGCACCTATGCCGGACAGAGTGTGCGACCTGAAACCGCCTATGTTGAGGTCAATAAGTGTGAGATAAAATATACTCCTATCAAATATCTGTATGCTTATGTTCAGGACGAAACACTTGTCACAGATACTCCAACAAGTAACTGTGTTATTGAATATTACAAGGAAAGACCAGCACTTGAAGTTATCTCAACAAAGAGAATAGACAATGTGGGCTATGAGGTTATATGCAGTTTTTCTCTTTTAGATAGAGGTTTGAAAGGTTTAACTATTACACCAAAGACTGAAATCACAGATATTATTGTAAATGATAACAAGCTTTCTTTTAAAACAACGGATGCGTTATCAAAGAATATAGCTGTTGAAGTTACAGTTCCTGATTCAAGCGGACTGTTCTATAAGCCACCTGATACATCTTATCTTTCAGTTTCAGAAACAACAATTCGTTTTTCACCTGAGGCGATTGAGGCCGATAATGAAACTATCATTTCAAGCTTAATTATCAAAATATTTTCAGCAAAACAAGTCATTTATTCAGATAATACATGCGTTGAAGATTTCAGCCTGAGAACAAATATTGAATGCACATTATCAGCAATTAAGGTCGGAGAGCAACCAGTCTAGAAAGGATGATTTTAATTACAATAAAACCAATAATCCACAACAGTTTTGACATTGAGGTCAGGGACGCAAAAACCAATAAACTCAAGCAAAGTGCCGTTTCCTACAATATAATTCTTGATAAGTTTTTCAACAAGCTTATATACAAGCAGAGTAAGTTCACTTACATTCATGTAGGCACTGGAACAGGCACACCAACAATTGAGCGAACTCAGCTATTTGCTTTTTTAGGAGCAAAGTCAACTACAGTTGTTGAAACAAAAAAAGCGTACCCTCTGAGTTATATAAAGAGGTCAATTGTTCTTTCACCTGGTGACTATGTCGGTGCGAAAATAACTGAAGTAGGTCTTGCTGGTAGCACATATGCATCAGACCTTGTCACTCACTCAATGCTCAAGGACAGTGAGGGCAATCAGATAGCTATTGAAAAAACTGACACTGATGTTATTACAATTTACTCAACCTTTTATCTTACAATAAGTCAGAATGATGAAAGCTATGTACTCCCCACACCTGAAAACAGCCACATCATTTCTGGTGTTCTTGAGGATAACTATCAGAATGCAAGTGTTGTTATAGGAGCACTTAATACTATTAAAACAGCTGATGACCTGACTAAAACGGCTATTTCAACAAAGACAAATCTGTATGTCAATGGCGATAACGTCAATAAGAAGTGGACTATATCTAATGTCCGCTTCAACTATA
Organism: Bacillota bacterium; assembly: GCA_023395435.1. Classification (GTDB taxonomy): domain Bacteria; phylum Bacillota; class Clostridia; order Oscillospirales; family Ruminococcaceae; genus SZUA-444. The sequence goes on along the minus strand of JAEWZG010000143.1, from coordinate 4,055 downwards.
ACGAGGCAAACGGAAATCTAATAAATGCAATAGGCTCACCAAATTATGCTGCGTGGAAATTACCCAACGCAGATATTTTCCCTGAAATTCAGCTATCCAATATTTCTGTCGGCACGGGTGATGGTCAAAAAACAGAGTTTAATTGCCCTATACCAAAGATAGTGGAAAACTCAGAGGTAATCAGAGTTAATGGTGTAACAAAACAAAGAGGCGTTGACTACACAATTGATTATGATAACAACTCAGCTCAATATCCACAGATGTTTTTATCATCAGATGAAAGTAACTTTGAGAGAATAGGAGTTCGAACCTCTCCGTATAGTAAATCAGACATTTTCGGCTGGAGAATATCACAGGTATATGACGGAAAGGCTTTTGAATCAAGCAAGCCGATAGTACTTGATTTTAAAGAGCCTGTTACAGTAAACACCTTTAAGATAATAGAAAAATCACTTACTTACTGGTCGGGTTCAGGAAGTATGTCTGTCAAGCTTGAATACTCTGATGACAATGCAAGCTGGCAGACAATATACAATCCTACTTTCAGTTCTATTTATGAAATAGCTTGCAATGAAACCTTTGATCCGGTTACAGCAAGATACTTCAGGCTATCTACAAGCAGCATATATACTCTTTATACAAACACAATACCTAATGTTTTACTCGGGTTTTGTACCCCTGGACTTGTTTTCACAACTCCGCCCCCTGACGGAGCAAGTATTGAAATGGATTGCAAAATAGACAGACCGATGAAGAATGAAAACTGGGTGCTTGACTTCGGCTTTTCTGTTCAGTTTGAGTGAGGCTAACATGATACTTGAATTTGAATATACAGAAAACCTTGGGATGGGTTCTTTTCCTCAGGTTCTGCACATGATGGATAACGGCTTGAGGGTAATTTATATCAATACGAGTAATGATGTTTGTGGGAAGGTTGCTTTCCCTGAACTGGGGCTTTATGATAATCTCTTATGGAAAGAAAAGGGGCAAATGTCACCTGATGAGAATGTAACATACCCTCAGCTTAAAAAGGTCGCTCATTATGGCGGGTATGGTTTCTGGAGCAGTGATAACAACCACAAGTTTGTTATGTATATGTTGCCGACAGATATTTCTCATACTTTACTTGACGGGAACATTACTCTTTCAAAGGACACACCTGTTACATCTGCAAGCTTTAATTTTCAGAATATAAACGGATATTTGCTAAAAAGAGGACGTTCCATTGTTGCACCTAATGCAAAGCTTGAGGTATACATTTCTCTCGGTGACAGTGATGAAGTTCTGCTGGGAATATTCTTTATTGACAGAGTTTCAACATCTATTCCTAAGAATGAATTATCAGTAAGTGCCAGAAATTCAATCGGTAAACTTTTAAAGGAGCAGACCTTTGATGAGAACTATACCTTTAATAAAGGTAGCTTACAGCTTAACCTTGAGGAGATATTAAGACTTGCGGGAATTGAGGATTTCTTTGTCGGGGATAGTGGCAAGACGTGGAGCTTGTCATTTGAGCCACAGACTACACTTTTGGAAGGAATAACTGAAGTAATAAAGCTTTTAAATAACTGGCAGATAGCTGAAAATGAAGACGGGGTTGTCGGCATTTCAAGGAGTAATGATGCAAGGTTTGATTTAGCATCAACATACCTTTTTGAGCGTGACAAGACTTGTTTTGATTACAGCACAGAATATTCTGATGAAAACACATACAGCAAGATATGTGTTTCTTGTAAAGAGTCATTAAATAGTATTGTTGTTGATTTACCGCCTCACAAACTATGGGTAACACCGTCACATAAGACATTGTATATAACTGTTCCTGACGGGACAAGCCTAGAGGAACTTAAAAGTTATGCAAACAATCTTGCAATAAGTATTTCAAATTCTGGCAGAGTTGAAACCTTTGCATCAAAATTCACTCCACAGATGGTTATTGGTGATGAGGTTAGTATGGAGGGAGAGATATTAGGCACTGTCACAAATGTCAAGCACACTATTGGCAATAAAGGTTTTTATACGGAGTTTACTGTTGATAGTTCAGGGCGAAAAGGCAAGCCGTTACTCAAAGATTATTTAAGTCAGATAACCGGGGGTAAGGGTTCAAGTAAAGTAACAATAAATTAGAAAGAAGGTATTTAATGAAAGAAGTTTGGAATTGGATTCAGATAGTTGTTACGGCTATCGGTGGAGTTATAGGAAGTTTCTTAGGAGCCGGGAGCCCCGGTGGCAGCGTGGATGGCTTTTTGTATGCACTGATTGTATTTGTTATCATTGACTACATAACTGGTGTGATGGTTGGTATTTCACAGAAAAAACTTTCAAGTGAGATAGGTTTTAAGGGTATATTCAAAAAGGTGCTGATATTCTTGCTGGTTGGAATCGGGAGCATAATAGACACTAAAATACTTGGTGAAGGCAACGTTGTGAGAACAGCAGTTGTCTTTTTTTATCTCTCAAATGAGGGTATTTCAATCCTCGAGAATGTGTCGGTGATTGGTTTGCCGATACCGCAAAAGCTTAAAGATGTACTGGAGCAGCTTAATAAGGAAGAAAAATAAAAAGGCCCGACTTTAATTGTCGGGCAAAGGCAATTATTAATGCTTTCCTGTGTTATCTCCAAATATACTACTGATGTTTTTTAAATCATTAATTGCATCTTTTATACATGTTTGATCTGTTTCAAACTCAAAGTTAAGTATATTATTAACACTTGGATTTTCTTGAAATTGTCCGATTACTGTTGCATGACCAAACTTAGTCATCTCAAGAGAAAAAGCAAGGTCATTTTCAAGTAAGTGTTTATAGTTTGCTACCCCGTATAAATTTGCATAACACAAATATAAAGAAGTTAAAAGATTATATAAAATACCTGTGGATGAGTAGAAATTATTACAATAAACGTGATAACAACCAACACGAATTTCCAAAAAACCTTTAACATCATAACCACCTTCATATGATGTTTGACTTGGGAAACCGAATACTTCATCTATTGTAAATTCTATTTTTTCATTATTACCATTTAAACAAAATGCTTTAATAGGTAATTCCATGATATAATCATTCCTTTAATTATTAGTCAATAGTTTGATTATATCAAACAAATATACAAGTGTAAATATTTACATATAAGAAAGGAACAAAAAATTATGAAAATATTTTTATCGCCAAGCAATCAACCTTTAAATCGTTATTGTGTTGCTAACACAAATGAAAAGGTTCAGATGGAGGCTGTTGCACAAAAAATAAAGACAATTTTAGATTCAGAATATAAGTGGCAAACTATTATGGCAACGCTTATTTCTGACATAAATGCAAGAGCTGTTGAAGCTAAAAGCAACGGCTGTGATGTGTATCTTGCAATCCATTCAAATGCCGGAAGTCCAACAGCAAGTGGTGCTATTGCAATGTACCACCCAAGCAATGCTCTGTCAAAAACTTTCGCAACAAACATTATTTCACAGTTGAATGCCGTATGCCCTATTAAATCAAACCGCTCAAGCCCTGTTGTAAACGGAATGGTAGCATTTAACGGACAAGGCTATGGAGAAATACGAATGCCGACACAAAACGGTATGGTATCTTGTCTTGCAGAAACAGACTTTCACGATAATCCGAACACTGCTAAGTGGATTATCGACAACAAGGACATTATTGCAAGAGCTTATGTAAATGCAATTGTCAAGACCTTTGGTATAGCAAAAAAGCAAGTTACACCACAACCAGTGAATGTTCCTACGGGAAAGATATACAGGGTTCAGGTAGGAGCATATTCAGTAAAGGCTAATGCAAATAGTATGCTTGCAAGACTTAAGAAAGCCGGCTTTGACGGATACATAAAATTCGAGTAAGTTTTATTTGCCCATCGAGGATTTTCTTCGGTGGGCAATATTTTTTTAAATATACCCCGTCAAAACGGACTTGCTTTCTCCCTATATTAAAGGAGTGATGTTATGAATCAATATGAAAAGAATGAAATAGCCAAACTTCAAAATCAAGGGTTAGGCTACAAGAAGATTTCAGATATACTGTCCTTGTCTGTGAATACAGTT
>JAEWZG010000118.1 GCA_023395435.1 Bacillota bacterium | reverse complement strand
ATACAGTACAGAATATAATGAAAAAAGTTATGTCTTTTGCTGGCGTTGAATACAAGCAGGATGAAAAGACAGATGTTTCTCTTCGCGTTATCACAGACCATATAAGAAGTACTACTTTTATGGTTGGCGATGGAGTTCTTCCTTCAAATGTCGGACGTGGATATGTTTTAAGAAGACTCTTGAGAAGAGCAGCAAGACACGGAAGACTTCTTGGTATTAATGAGCCATTCCTATATAAAGTTTGTGATACTGTAATTGACGAAAACATGGGTGCATATCCTGAGCTTGATGAAAAGCGTGAGTATATAAAGAAAGTCATTAGAATTGAGGAAGAAAACTTCGCAAAAACAATAGATAAGGGAATTGACCTTCTAAATGCAATGTTGGCTGACATTGAATCAAAAGATACCAATAATATTCTTTCAGGTGATGCTGCATTCAAGCTTAATGATACTTTTGGCTTCCCGCTTGATCTAACTATTGAAATTGCTTCTGAGAAAGGTATTGAAGTTGACAAGGAAAGATTCAATGAACTTCTTCAGCTTCAAAAGGATACTGCAAGGCAAGACAGGAGTTCAAAGGTCGGTTCATCCTGGAGTGACGATTCAATGGGTAACCTTGACATTGCATCAACAGTATTTGACGGATATAAGATTTTAGATGAAGATGCAAAAATCACAGGAATTTTTATTGATGGAATTCCTGAAAATGAAGCATTAGAAGGCAATGACGCAATAATTATTCTTGATAGAACACCTTTCTATGCTGAAAGTGGCGGACAGGTCGGCGACAAGGGAACTATAACAATAGGTGAAAGTAAGTTCATTGTCAGTGATACCAAAAAGACTACGGGTGGACAATTTATTCATATTGGTACAGTGGATGCTGGTAGCTTTTCATTAAATGATAATATTTTTGCTAAAGTTGATAAGACTAATAGAAAATCAATTATGAGAAATCACACAGCCGCACATTTATTACAAGCTTCACTTCGTGAGGTTCTTGGTGACCATGTTCATCAGGCTGGACAGCTTGTGAATTCATCACGTTGCCGTTTTGACTTCAATCACTTCTCTGCAATGACAACAGAAGAAATTGCAAAGGTTGAAGCTTTAGTAAATGAAAAGATTCTTTCAGCACTTGATGTAATTACTGATGAAATGCCTATAGATGAAGCTAAAAAGCTTGGCGCAATGGCGTTGTTCGGTGAGAAATATGGTGATGTTGTAAGAGTTGTTAACGTAAATGGTGCTTCTATTGAATTCTGTGGTGGTACTCACGTTGACAATACTTCAAAGCTCGGACTTTTCAAGATTATATCTGAGAGTTCAGTAGCTGCCGGTGTAAGACGTATTGAAGCTGTAACAGGAACTGGAGTTCTTGAGCTTATTAATTCAAACGCCGAAACAATCATCGAAGCTGCTACAGTATTAAAACTTGCTAATACTCATGAGCTTGTTTCAAAATGTCAGTCTGTTATGAATGAAGTAAAAGAACTTGAAAAGCAAATTACAGAATTAAACGATGAAATGGCAAATGCAAAGGTTGATAGTCTGTTTGATAATGCTATTGAGGTCAACGGTGTAAAAGTAATTTCAGCATTATTTAATCCTGTTAAGACAGATGTATTGAGAAAAATGGGCGATAGAGTGCGCGAAAAAGCACCAAGAATGATTGCTGTATTTGCTGGCGTAAATGGTGATTCAGGCAACTTCGTGGTATCATGTGGTAAAGAAGCTGTTGCAATGGGCGCTCATGCAGGAAAAATCGCACAGAGGGTTTCCGCAATCACACACGGTAAAGGTGGGGGACGTCCTGACAGTGCAATGGCTGGGATTGGTGATAAATTTAAAATAGACGAAGCACTTTCTATATTGTCTGAAATTATTGATGAATTTATTGAGGTGAAATAAAATGGATTGCATTTTTTGTAAGATAATCAATGGCGAACTTCCAAGTAAGAAAATATACGAGGATGACGTCGTATATGTTTTTGAGGATATTGCTCCTGCAGCTCCGATTCACTATCTTATGATTCCAAAAGAGCATATTTCTTCTGCCAAGGAAATAACACCTGAAAATTCACATATTATAGCTCATATTTATGAGGTTGTTGCAAAGCTTGCTAAGGATTTGAAGCTTGAAGATGGCTTTAGGATCGTTAATAACTGCGGGGAAATGGCTGGACAGACAGTATTCCATATTCATTTTCATTTGCTTGCAGGCAGAAAACTTGAGTGGCCAGCAGGCTAACAATAATTGAAAGGACTTATGTATATGGATAAGTTTTATACTTTAAAAGTAGCAGGTTTGACACGTGAACTTCCAATTTGTCCGATAAACGACAAGCTTGATATTGCAGCATTCGTTATGTTTTCCGATTGTGAACTTACCGTAAGATGTGCCGAAGAACTTATTAAGAAAATTCCAAAATGTGAAGTTATCGTAACAGCGGAATCAAAAGGAATACCGCTTGCTTACGAAATGGCAAAACAGCTTGGTATTAAATATTTAGTAGCAAGAAAAACTGTTAAAGCATATATGCGTGATCCAATCAGTATAAATGTGCATTCAATAACAACAGCGGGCACACAAACATTATATCTTGACAGGGAAGAAGCTAATTATCTTAGGGGTAAGAAAACTGTTATAGTTGATGATGTTATCAGTACAGGTGAATCTCTTGTTGCTGTTGAAAAGCTATTGAACGAGGCTGGTGCTGATATAATAGCAAAAAGTGCAGTACTTGCTGAGGGTGAAGCTGCTGACAGAACTGACATTATATTTCTTGAAAAGCTACCTTTGTTTTTCAAATAGACAAAATGAAAAAGGGTGAATAAAATGGTGCGTAAAATGGCTTATGTGGGATTGTCCTATATTTCTGGGCTGTTTTTCGCATCTTTTTTATAACACTTATTAATATTGTAGTTATTACTGGTGTTATTTTAATTTCTTTTCTATATTTTTTTATGTTTAAGAAATACAGAAAGAAAATTTTATTAATATCAATCTGTTTTTCTATTGCTGTATCAAGCTATGTAATTTACACAAAAGTAGTTTATGAAAAAATTTTAAACTATCAGAATAAGAGCATAGAGATTACTGGTGTAATTGAAAATATAAAAATATATGAAGGCAACAAAGCATCCTATCAAATTAAAGGTAAAATAAATGATAATATCAAAACAACAGTAATAGTCTATACAAATAATATTGATTGTGAGCTTTATGATTCTGTTAATATTACAGGTACTTTTAAAAAGCCTGAGGATACATTGTCATTTCCAGCAGAAAGTTATTATAAATCAAAGAATATATTTCTTCAGTCTGATGAAGTAAAATCATTTACAGTGTCGCAGAGTGACAATAATTTTAGCAGAAAGAAAATCAATCAGTATAGAGAATATATTTTTAACCGTATAACTACAATTTTGCCTGAGGATGAGGGCGCTTTTATCGGTGCTATGCTTTGTGGAGATTCAGATTATTTAAGCGAAGCAAGGCAAACGAATCTTTTTAGGAGTGGCATTGGGCATATTATATCAGTTTCAGGAAGCCACCTTATGATTTTGGCTGGGCTACTACTTCTTGTTTTGAATAAAATGTGTATCAATAAGTGGCTGCGTTTTGGAATAACTGAAATAATAATAATTACTTATACAGTTTTTACTGGTATGCCTGTATCGGTCATAAGAGCTGGTATAATTTTCACTTTGCTGATGCTTGGAAGTGTTATGAAAAGACGTGCTGATTGCCTCACATCTATAGCGTTAGCGGGAATGTTACTGACTATTACAGATCCTTTTGCCATCCGTGACTCATCATTATTATTATCATTAGCTGGAACATTCGGAGTAACAGTATTCGCTCCATATGTAATCCGTGCGTTTGATTTTAAGTGGAAATTAAAAGGCTTTTCAAATGCACTTATAACAATGATATGTGCCTCAATTGTCACATTTCCGTTTATTGTGATGTCATTTGATGAGGTATCCATTATTTCTCCGATATCAAACCTTATCCTTGCGCCACTTTGTTCTCTTGCACTTATCTGTGCAATTCTGATTGCCCTTACAGGTGGAGTGCTGGTAATAGCAAATCCATTGTTACTGATAGCAGGACTATTAGTAAAGCTTATGTTTTTTATTTCAAATTTGCTTGTTAAAATTCCATACAGTTATCTTCCTTTGGGTAAGAATCTTATAGTTATACTTGTTTTATCAGCTATATTAGGAATAGGTTTCATCTCATTGAAATATAAAACTTCAAAAGCGTTGTTGAGTTCTGTCCTTGTGTTAATAGCGGCAATAATTATTTCAGTAAGCATTATTAATTTATCAGAAAGTAATAAATTCACTGTAACTTTATTAACAGAAAAAAATTCTTCCTGTTTGCTATTGAATAAAAATGGACAAACCTTTATAATAGATATATGTGGCGATGGGAAGATATCGAATGTTGCTTCAAAATATCTTAGGAAAAACGGAATAAAATCTGTTGATATGCTTTTACTTGAGGGTAATGAACAGAAAAGTATATCGTCGTATTATAATAATCTTTCACAGAGCATTAAACACATTAATATGAAAGACAAACAGCCAATTATGTTACCAGATAAAACTTTTGTTAAAAGCATTAACATGGGTGAAACAATAAATTCATCGGAATATAAAGTATATGTTTATGATAAAAGCTATTTAATTGATTTCAAGGATTTCAGAATGCTTGTTACAACTTCAGATGATAACAAACAATATGAAAATGTCGATATTAATTTATGTATTGAAGATAAAAATATTTTACTGTCGCTGGATAACAAATTGCTGAATATTAACACAAGGCATCCTAATGCAATATTAATAAAAGCAAAAAAAGACGGTACTTACTCGATAAGGAGGATGAATAATGCCTTGCGTGAATGATACAGAACTCGCAAAGACAATAAGAACCGGCGACATATCATCACTCTATTATTTCTATGGGAAAGATATAGCTACAATTGAATTATATACGAAGCGGCTTGTTTCAAAACTTGTAAAAAAAGAAGACCAGACTTATAATCTTCATACCTTCAATGGTAAAGAACTTGATTTAAGTGAACTATCTGATGTATGCAATGCTCTACCGATGTTTTCGGACAGAATTTGTATTACAATTAATGACCTTGACGCTGATGAAATAAATGAAGATGATTATAAATACCTTTGTGATATATTATCTGACATTCCTGAAACAACAACAGTAATAATATATATTACTGGTGTGAACTTGTATAATAAGAAAAATATTCTTAAGACAAAAAATAAAAAGCTTATTACACTTGCGGGGAAGCAAGGCTATTCCTGTGAGTTTTTATATAAAAAGCCTGCTGAACTTGTTAAGGTAATTTCAGACCGAATAAACAAGAACGGTTCTACAATTTCAAAAGCAAGTGCTGAATATCTTGCAAGTCAATGCCTTAGCAATCTAATGCTTATTAACAATGAGATTGATAAGCTTTGTGATTATAGTAACGGTAAAGAAATAACAAACGATACCATTGACCTGCTTGTATCAAAGCAGCTTGATTCAAATTCTTTTGCTTTAGCAAAAGCAGCTGCGCAATTCAATGCAAAAAAATCAATGTTGCTTCTTGACGAGCTTTATTCCCAACAGGTGGATAGCATTGCAATTCTTTCAGCAATTTCAATGTCTTTTATTGATTTATATAGAGCAAGGCTTGCAAAAAATATTGGTGCATCACAAGATGATGTTATCGCAGATTTTAATTATAAATCAAGAGACTTTGTTGTTAAAAATGCTTTTAGGGATTGCGCAAGTATCCCTGTAGAACGTCTGAGGAAGTGCATTTCTATTCTGTCAGATGCAGATATTGCATTGAAGTCATCAAGAACATCTCAGCGTCTGATTATTGAACAGGCAATTAATTCTATGCTTATAAAATAACAAAAGGGTGAAATATTTGATAAGTCTTGAACAGGCAATTATAGTTGAGGGAAAGTATGATAAAATAAAATTATCTTCAATTATTAATAGCGTTATTATTACTACTAATGGCTTCTCAATTTTCAAGGATAAGGAAAAACGTGAAGTAATAAAGTTTTATGCCGAAAGAAAAGGAATAATAATTTTTACTGACTCTGATACAGCGGGTTTTAAAATCCGAAATTATATTAAAAGCTTTGTTAAGAATGGAAAAATATTAAATGTATATATTCCAGACATTTTTGGAAAAGAAAAGAGAAAGATAATACCTTCAAAAGAGGGTAAGCTTGGCGTCGAGGGCGTAAGCAGGAATATTATAATTGATGCATTGAACAAAGCAGGAGTATTACTTGCTGAAAAGTCAGATAACACAGAAAAAATTACTTATATGGATTTGTATGAGGATGGCTTTTCGGGAGTACCTAATAGTAGTATCAAGAGAAAATTATTACTCAGGAAATATGACTTGCCTGAGCTATTAACAACAAAAAGTATGCTTGAAATACTAAATTGTATGATTTCTAAGCAGGATTATAAAAAAGCTGCAGCTGAAGTTGAATTGCTGCTGAAAACGGAGAGTGAATAAATTTGGTCTTTTCAAGCCTGACATTTTTATATTTTTTCTTACCAATAGTTTTAGCACTATATTTTGCTGTGCCTAAAAAGTCAAAGAATATTATTTTGTTTATATCAGGATTTGTTTTTTATGCATGGGGCGAGCCTTTCTATATAATTATCATGATTATTTCCACTATTATTGATTATACAGCCGGACGTTTTATAGATAAATTTGATAACAGAGAAAAACTGAGAACGGTTTTTCTTCTTGTATCAGTAATAATGAACTTAAGTCTGCTTGCTGTTTTCAAGTACAGTTCTTTTTTTATAACAAATATTAATTTTTTGTTTGGAACAAGCTTTACTGATCCGAAATTACCATTGCCTATTGGTATATCGTTTTATACATTCCAGAGTATGTCATATACTATTGACCTTTATATGAGAAACATAAAGGTTCAGAAAAATATTATAAACTTCACTTCTTATGTAACCTTATTCCCGCAGCTTGTTGCTGGCCCTATCGTAAGATATGAAGACGTAGCAAATGAAATTGACCATAGAACAATAACAACATCAAAAATTGCTGAAGGTATCGGAATATTTGTAAAAGGACTTGGAAAAAAAGTTATTTTAGCTAACAACATAGGGCTTGTATGGGCGCAGGTAAAAGCAATGGGTTACGATAATATTTCAGTTGCGACGGCATGGATAGGAATACTCGCTTTTACATTCCAGATTTACTATGATTTTTCAGGTTATTCTGATATGGCAATAGGTCTTGGTAAAATGTTTGGCTTTAACTTCCCACAGAACTTTAACTACCCTTATGTATCAAAGAGTATAAGTGAGTTCTGGAGAAGATGGCATATCACTCTTGGCTCATGGTTCAGATCATATGTATATATCCCTCTTGGAGGAAATCGAAAAGGTCTCCCAAGGACATTAATCAATCTTTTGATTGTATGGGCTTTGACAGGCTTCTGGCATGGTGCAAGCTGGAACTTTTTGTTCTGGGGATTATATTTTGGCATATTGATTATTATTGAAAGACTTGGCTGGGGTAAAGTGCTTGCAAAACTTCCGGCTATTGTCAGCAGGTTATATACATTTATTCTTGTTGTAATAGGCTGGGTATTCTTTGAAATTGATGGTATGAAACCTGCTTTCAATTATCTGAAGGCTATGTTTGGGTCAAATGGAGTTTTAATTGACACAACGGCAAAATATCTTATAGGAACAAGTCTGCTAATATTTGTTATCTGTATTATTGCTTCAACAGAAATTATTAAAAAGATTTATGCAAAGCTTAATTCAATGGACGGTAATGTCGTTCAATATGCAATGCCTGTTTTTCAACTTATAATTATGCTGATTTCAACAGCATTTCTAGTTAATGCAACCTACAATCCGTTTATATATTTTAGATTTTAGAAAGGAGAAAGCATGAACAAAACTGCAAAAATTCTTACTCTTGTATTATTTTTTGGATTAATAATAGCTTTTCCATTAATAACATTGCTAACTCCTAAAAAAGATTTTTCTGAAAAAGAAAACCGATATCTTACAACATATCCGAAGTTCTCATCAGATGCTGTTTTTGATAAGTCATATATGAAGGGAATTGAAGATTTTCTATCTGACCATTTTGTTGCAAGAACAGAATGGATAAGTCTAAAAACTGATATGGATCTTGCCTCAGGAAAAAAAGAAGTTGATAATATTTTTGTACTTAAGGATAGGTTTATTGAAAGATTTCAAAATCCGGATTTTTATAATGTTGATAAAAATATAAACGCAATTAATTATTTTACAAACAAGACGAACAAGGCTGTATATGTTATGATTGCGCCAACTGCTGCGGGAATTTATCAGGACAAGCTTCCTAAAAATTCAAATGTTTATAATCAGAAAGCTTTTATTGATTATGTTTACAATAATCTGAACCAAGCTAGAATCATTCCTCTTGATGCATATAACCCTTTGCTTTCAACGAAAGAGGAATACATTTATTATAGAAATGACCACCATTGGACAAGTCTTGGTGCATACTATGCTTATTCATCAACAATAAAAAAAATGGGTTTTTCGCCGATCTCACTGAATAGTTTTGATATTGAACATGCTTCAAATGATTTTAAGGGTACATTATTTTCAAGGGTTTTATATAATAATATTAATGCCGATACTCTCGATTTTTATCATTATAAGCAGGGTAGCAAAATTAAATCAGTGACCGTTAATACAGGTTACGAGAAAAAAACGTACAAAAGCATGTACTTTAAGGATTTTTTAAATAAAAAGGATAAGTACTCATCTTTCCTTGGAACAAATCAACCTGAAGTAACAATTAACACAAATGCTCCTGGTGGAAAAAAGCTTCTTGTACTAAAGGATTCATATGCCCATTGCTATGCACCTTTCCTTGCACAGCATTATTCTGAAATTAAAATGGTTGATTTAAGATACACAGTAAAACCACTTGATGAGCAGGTAAACCTTAATGATTATGACCAGGTTCTAATCTTATACAATGCTATGACCTTTTCATCTGACACTAATATTCAAAAATTAAATCTTATAAAATAATTAATTACGTCTGAACTTTTTTAATTCAGACGTAATTTTTGTATAATTATTGACATTTTTATCGAATGTTGTTATAATAAATAAGTTTAAATTTTTTTAAGGAGAGAATTATGAGCTTAGGTTATAAACATTTTTTAGACCTTAATGATTTCCCAGTTTTATGGTGGGACAAGTTATTGAAATTAGCTCAGGATATTATAGCTAATCCAAAATATTTTTCCCATAGATGTTCAGGGAAGGTAATGGGTACATTGTTTTATGAACCATCCACTCGTACTCAGATGTCATTTCAGACAGCAATGTTAAAATTAGGTGGTAGTATCATAGGCTTTGATAATCCATCAACTTCTTCTGTTTCAAAAGGGGAAAATCTCAAGGACACAACAAAAATAGTAAGCAATTATGCTGATATTCTTGTTATTCGTCATCCACTTGAAGGTTCTGTGAAAGCCTCTGCTCTTACAGCTGATTGCCCTGTAATAAATGCTGGCGATGGCGGACATCTTCACCCAACTCAGACTCTCACTGATCTATTAACATTAAAACAAGAAAAGGGAACACTTGAAAATCTTACAATAGGATTATGCGGAGATTTACTTAACGGTAGAACAACACACTCACTTTGTAAAGCAATTTCTTGCTTTAAGGGCAATAAATTTGTACTTATATCGACTCCTGAACTAAGCTTGCCAGAATATATAAAGGAATATATAGTAAAAAACGGATGTGAATATATTGAGGCACAAAGTCTTGAGGATTGTATTGATTTACTTGATGTTCTTTATATGACAAGAATTCAGAAGGAACGCTTTAATTCTGAGGAAGAGTATATTTCACAAAAGAACGTTTATGTTCTTGATAATGAAAAGATGAAAAAAGCAAAATCTGATTTAGCAGTACTTCATCCACTGCCAAGAGTAGACGAAATTAAAATTGAGGTTGACGATGACCCGAGAGCATTATATTTCAAGCAGGCAAAATACGGAGTTTTTGTTAGAATGGCATTAATATTAACATTGCTTGAAACAGATGAGATAAAAAAAGATATTCTTACTGGAACGATAATTAATACTATAAAGTGCCCTAATGAAAAATGTATTACTAATTATGAAGCTTATCTTCCAAAAAGCTATAATAGTACTGATAATATAAAAATATGTGAGTACTGTGATAAAAGATTTTAAATAAAAAAGCTGCTGAAATTTCAGTAGCTTTTTTATAAGAAATTTTATGATGCAATTTTTTTCAAATTCTATGAATCTGCATATTTTTTATACTAACTATCCAAAATAGACTTTATACCAAATAAGAAAAATCAGAATAGTCCATATTTTTCTGGAATAATCATATTTTCCTGATCTATGAACATCAAGTAGCTCAACAAGCTTTTCTGTATTGAAAAACTTTTCGGCATTGTAAGAAGTAAATTCTGATTTTACATAATCATAGTATTTATCCTCTTTAAGCCATACACGGATAGGAACAGGAAAGCCTAATTTCTTTTTGTTTGCTGTCTGTGGTGGGCAGGCTCTAAGTGCTGAAATTCTCATAGCATATTTAGTGGAACCTTTTGTTACTCGGTATTTTGTTGGTATTCTCTCCGCAACCTTCATTATTTCTTTATCAAGGAAAGGTACGCGAAGTTCAAGAGAATTTGCCATGCTCATTTTATCTGCTTTTAATAGAATATCTCCAGTCATCCACAGATTTAGGTCGAGATATTGCATTTTAGTAACATCATCCTTGTCTTTTACTTCTTTAAAAAATGGTCTAGTGATGTCACTCGGTAATGGAGCAGTTGTCTTGAATTTCAAAAGTTCTTTTCTTTCTTTTGTGTTAAAGATAAATGCATTACCTATAAATCTTTCTTCAAGATCCTGGCTTCGCCTAATAATAAAATTTAGTCCTCTTTGTGCTGGAAATTTGCGAGCAAAGTATCCAAAACCTTTTCGTACTATTTTAGGTAAGGAATTGTATATACTAAGATCACTAGGTTCTTTGTAAATATTATATCCACCAAAAATTTCATCCGCACCCTCACCACTTAACACTACTTTGACCTTTTCGGATGCAAGCTTGCAAACAAAAAATAATGCAACTGCAGCAGGGTCAGCAAGAGGTTCATCCATATGATACTGTATTTTAGGCAGATTACTCCAATATTCTTCAGGAGAAATTACTTTGCTTATATTTTCTTTGCTGATGTATTTTGAAAACTCTTTTGCATAACCTATTTCATTATACTTTTCTTCAGTACCAAAGCCTACAGTGAATGTCTTGTCAACGTCAGCAACAGCAGCAACATAGCTTGAATCGACACCACTTGAAAGAAAGCTTCCTACTTCAACATCAGCAATTTTATGCACCTTTACTGAATCTTTAAAAGTATCAGATATTTTATCTACCCAGTAATCAAGAGAATGATTGTCATCAGCATTAAAATCAATTTTCCAGTATCGTTCTGTTGTCATTTTTCCATTTTTAAAAGTAAAACAATGTGCTGGTAATAACTTATATACTTGCCTGAAAAATGTATTTTCTGTTGGCGAATATTGAAAAGTCAAATAATTTTCAAGAGAAACTTCATTAAGTTCTTTTTTGAAATCTGGGTGTGGGAGAAAACTTTTAATTTCTGAGCCGAACATAAAAGTCTTATCCATAAGTGCATAATATAAAGGTTTTATTCCAAAAAAGTCTCTAGCTCCGAATATTTCATTTTTATCTTTATCCCATATGATAAACGAAAACATTCCTCGGAGCTTATTTAGCATTGCTTTTCCCCATTGCTCATAACCATGAATGAGAACTTCAGAATCTGTTTTTGTTTTGAAAACATGACCGTTTTTGACTAATTCATCCCTGAGTGACTGGAAGTTATAAATCTCACCATTAAATACCAGAACAATTGACTTATCTTCATTAAATAAAGGCTGATCACCCTGATTTAAATCAATAATACTTAGCCTGCGAAACCCAAGAGCAATTTTCCCATCAACATATTTTCCACTTGAATCTGGTCCACGGTGAGCAATTTTGTCTGTCATCTCATCAATAACAATTGAAGCGTCATTTATATTATTTGTAAAGCCAACAAATCCACACATTGCAATGCCCCTTTTCTGTTAAAAACTTTAGTTTTATAAGCAATTAATTATAAACAGATATTATTATAATATGAAGAATTATTTCAATTGACATAAAAAAATATTGCCAGAATTGAAATAATTAACCCAAGAATGCTGTAAATACTACAAAAAACATATTATCTTATTATTATGATATCTTTATACAATAATAAACAATTCTATCCCTTGCAAAAAGAAAAATGATAATGTATAATAGATATATAAATTTAAGTCAGGGCGGTAGTATATGTTCAATAATAACAATATAAAGAATAGGAAGCCTTTATTTAGAATAGATATGGTAGTTTTGGCATGTACAGTTGTATTTGTTGCCTGCTTTACAATATATATGTTCCGTGGGGAAATTAAGCCAGGAAGTACCAAGCCATCTAATCATATTTCAGCCACAGATAACTCACAGGTTTTAACAACGACAAATAAAAATAGTAATTCTTCAAAGCCAGGATCGTCAAAAGAAAACTCTTCACAGGCTACTCAGGGACCGTTAAAAAACCCAGTACCTCAATCCCAAAAGCTTGATATGGCGTATTTCAACAGTTGTGCATTTGTAGGAGACTCTCTTTCTGTTGGTTTATCAGCATATAATATTCTTTCATCAGATAAGGTAATTGCTTCAATTGGATTGAATATTAGTAAAATTGGTACAGAAAAGTTTGCAACATCATACGGCAAGGTTACTGCACTTGAAGCTTTGAAAAAGAAGAATCCAGGAAATATATATATTATGTTAGGTAGTAACGGTATCGCCTGGATGTCAAATCAATCCATGATATCAAATTACAGCAGCTTTATTGATGAAATTAAAAAGGCTTTGCCTAAATCTAAAATATACGTTCTTTCAATACCACCAGTAACGGAAAACAGAGAGAAAGCGGCTGAAAATCCTATAAAAAACACAGCAATTGATGCTTATAATTCCGAACTGCTCAAAATGGCGAACAGTAAGAATGTTTACTTTGTGGACATTAACACTGCATTAAAGAATAATCTTGGAAAGCTTGATGTAGCAAAAGCAGAAAAAGATGGAATGCACTTTAAGAAAGCAACATACAGCATAATGATTGATTATCTTTTATCGCACAATGCGGGATAGTGAGGAATAGTTTATGAAAAGATTAGCTTTGGTTTTTACACTTATTATGTGTTTAATTTTAGCAACAGGCTGCGCAAGTGATTTTGAATTAAAAGAAGAACCGTACAAAGTAGCAGATAAAATTCTTGATGCTTCTGAATTCCCTGATATGGAAAAGCTTTATAAGGATAACAAAAATAATCCGGAAAATGTTGATGCTATACTTGATATGTATTACGGACTAAAAACAAAGGATTTTAAGAATTATGCAGTTTATTATGCCGGATCTGGCGGGACTTCTGATGAAATAGCAATTATTGAATTTGCAGATAAAAAAGAAGCTGACAAGAATAAAACAGCATTTGAAAAAAGAATAACAGAAAGAAAAAATGTTTTTGCTGGATATGCTCCTGATGAAGTTAAAAAACTTGAAAAAGCAAAGGTTGAGGTTAAGGGTAAATATATTTTCCTGATTATCTCAAGTGACCCTGATAAGGCGTTGAAAATTTTTAATGACAGCAAGAAATAATTATATAATTTAAAATATCAATATAAAACGACCGTATTTATGGTCGTTTTTTCATGTCATAATAATAATAGTTTATGGATATATTGCACAAATTAGTTGGAAAATTTTTTTGTGCATTTGTAACAAAATCTATACATCTTTTTTATATATTTAAGTATTGACTTTAGCTCCTATATACTATATACTTGTTATTACTGATTGACAAAACACTACATATGGTAGTTAACATTTAGGAGGTATAATTAATGATAACGCAAATTGTTAAAAGAGATGGAAGAAAAGTAACCTTTAATATAGAAAAGATAGCTAATGCTATTTACAAGGCTGCACAGGCTGCTGGTGGTAATGACTATGACGAAGCACTTGATCTCGCTGGCAAGGTTTGTGATGCTATTGAAGAATGCTCAAAAAAGAAAGTACCTTCAGTTGAAGAAGTTCAGGATATGGTTGAAAAAATTCTTATTGAAGAAGGACATGCGAAAACTGCAAAAGCATATATCCTCTACCGTTCAAACAGAACTCGTGCCCGCGAAATGAATACACGTCTTATGAAAGTTTATGAGGATTTGACTTTTAAACCTGCGAAAGAAAGCGATATTAAGAGGGAGAATGCTAATATCGATGGCGATACAGCAATGGGTACGATGCTCAAGTATGGATCAGTAGGTGCTAAGGAATTTTATGAAATGTACGTTCTTGATCCAAAGCACGCTAAGGCACATGCTGAAGGCGATATTCATATTCACGATCTTGATTTCCTTACATTAACTACTACATGCTGTCAGATTGATCTTGTTAAGCTTTTTAAAGACGGCTTTTCAACAGGTCACGGCTTCTTGAGAGAGCCAAACGATATAGCAAGCTATTCAGCACTTGCTTGCATTGCTATTCAGTCTAACCAAAATGACCAGCATGGCGGTCAGAGTGTTCCAAACTTTGACTATGCTATGGCAGATGGCGTTAAAAAGACATTTAAGCGCCGTTATAGAGATAATATTGACAGATGTCTTGCAATGATGGCTGGCGTTGAAAATGCTGATGTTATTTCAAAACAGATTTCAAATGAAGTTTATGATGAAACAGGCTTGGTTCCTTGCCTTGCTAACGATAATGATTATCAGAAGGCTGAACTTACAAAGCTTATAAAATATACTGATGAAGAAACAGCAAAGAAAATTCAAGAGTTCACATTTAAAACTGCTGTAAAAGAAACAGACAGAGCAACCTATCAGGCTATGGAGGCTTTAATCCATAACCTTAACACTATGAACAGCCGTGCCGGTGCACAGACACCATTCAGCTCAATAAACTATGGTACTGATACTTCAGTAGAAGGCAGAATGGTTATCAAAAACATTCTTCTTGCGAATGAAGCTGGTCTGGGTAACGGTGAAACACCTATATTCCCAATTCATATTTTTAAGATTAAAGAGGGGGTTAACTATAACCCGACTGATCCAAGCTATGACTTGTTCCAGCTTGCTTGTCGTGTTTCGGCAAAGAGATTATTCCCTAACTTTTCATTCCTTGATGCTCCATATAACCTTCAGTACTATAAAGAAGGCGATTACAATTCTGAGGTTGCATATATGGGATGCCGTACTCGAGTAGTAGGAAATACCTATGATCCAGCTCGTGAAATCGTAACAGGAAGAGGTAACTTAAGCTTTACTTCTGTCAACCTCCCAAGACTTGCTATTGAATCAAATCAGAATGTCGGAGCATTCTTTGACAAACTTGATGAAATGTTGGATCTCGTTGTTGAGCAGCTTCTCCACAGGTTCCATATTCAGGCTCAGAAAAAGGTAAGAAACTATCCATTCCTTATGGGACAGGGTGTATGGATCGATTCTGATAAGCTTGGACCAGATGATGAGGTTGGAGAAATCTTAAAGCATGGTACATTATCTGTTGGCTTTATCGGACTTGCTGAAACGTTAAAAGCTCTTATAGGTAAGCATCATGGCGAAAGCGAAGAAGCTCGACACCTCGGACTTGAAATTGTTACTAGAATGAGAGAGCGAATGGATGAGGAATCAAAGAGAACAGGTCTTAACTTCTCACTTCTTGCAACACCAGCAGAAGGTTTATCAGGTCGTTTTGTAAGAATGGATAATGAAAAATTTGGCGAAATTGAAGGTGTTACCGACAGAGATTACTATACAAACTCATTCCACGTTCCTGTTTATTATCCAATCAGTGCTTTTGAAAAGATTAAGATTGAGGCTCCATATCACGCTCTTACAAATGCAGGGCATATAAGTTATGTCGAACTTGATGGTGACCCTGTTAACAACCTTAAAGCTTTTGAAAAAGTTGTAAGATGTATGAAGGAATCAGGAATTGGATATGGTTCCATTAATCACCCTGTTGATCGTGATCCTGTTTGTGGTTATACAGGAATTATTGGTGATAGCTGTCCTAAGTGCGGAAGAATAGATGGCTCTGATGATATTAAGTTTGAAAGAATAAGAAGAATCACAGGTTACCTCGTTGGTACTCTTGACAGGTTTAACAATGCGAAACTTGCAGAAGTAAAAGATAGAGTAAAACACAACGTATAAATATTTTAAGGGCGTGCTAATAACACGCCCTTTTACATAACTATATGGAGGAAAGACATGATAATACGTGAAGCCGCCGAGAATGATTATAAATATATAAGCACACTTTCCAAAAATGAGCTTGGTTATGATTGTAATGAAGATTTAATAAAAGAAAAGCTAAAAGAAGCTCTTATAAGCAATCATGAGAAAATATTTGTTGCTGAGGATAATAATGAAGTTATTGGTTTTATTCACGCTGAAGATTATCGTTGTATATTTACTGAAACAATGAAGAATATACTTGGCTTTGCTGTTGTACAAGGGCGTCAACATTGTGGAACTGGTGCGAAGCTATTGGATGCTGTGGAAAAATGGGCTGTTGAGACCGGCGCTGCAGGAATAAGGTTAAATTCATCCTTTGATAGAGTTCACGCACACAAATTTTATAGAGCAAAAGGCTTTAATCAAGAAAAACAACAGATAAGATTTGTTAAGATTTTTAATAGTGAGGAATAAAAATGGAGATAAGAATAGCAGGGACAGAAAACGATTCAATTGTTGACGGACCAGGAATTAGATTTACAATTTTCGTACAAGGATGTCCTCATCATTGTGATGGCTGTCATAACCCACAGACACATGATTTCAAAGGTGGGGAAATAACAGACACAGATAAATTACTGAAAAAAATTAAGGAAAACCCTCTTCTTATGGGTGTAACCTTTAGTGGGGGCGAACCATTCAGTCAGGCTCGTCAACTTGCTCATCTTGCAAGACAGATAAAAGTATATGACAGTGAACTCGATATTGTAACATATACAGGATATACTCTCGAATATCTTCTTGATAATTCAGACGATAAAAATTGTTATAAAGAGCTACTTGATGAGATTGATTATTTAATTGACGGAAAATTTGAAAAAGATAAAAAAAGCTATCTTTTAAAGTTTAGAGGAAGCTCCAATCAAAGAATTATAGATGTCAAAAAATCTCTTGAAAGTCATAGTGTTGTTGAAACAGAATTTTAATTTATCATAAACCCTTGTAAATGATATATAATAATGATAAAATTATATATATTGACTTTTGGGAGGGATGTTATGAAATTAAGACGAAGTATAGCAATTTTTATGGTTTTATGTGTAATCTTTGCTTTGACATCCTGCTCAAAAAGTAATGGAATGAATGTACTGTTTAAATATGCGCTGTCTTCTGACCCGAAGAATCTTGACCCGCAGCTTGCTACCGATTCATCTTCTCTTATGGTAATAGAAAATCTATATGAGGGATTAATAAAAAAAGCAAAGGACGGAAAGCTTGAAAACGGCGTTGCCGAATCATATTCTGTTTCAGATAATGGTCTTAAAATTAAATTTAATCTAAGAAAGGATTATTATTGGAAAGGTACTAATGACACAAGATTTAACTTGACAGCCAACGATTTTGTATTTGCATTCAGACGACTTGTTGACCCGAAAACATATTCACCATATGCAAAAAAGTATTATGCAATAAAAAACGCAGAAAAAATAAACAAAGATGAATTAGCTGTTGATAATCTCGGCGTTGTTGCGGAAGATGACTATACCTTGACAATAGAGCTTGAACATCCTGATGCTGAATTTTTTAGTCTTCTTGCTGAAAGTTCGTCCATGCCTTGTAATGAAGAGTTTTTCTATAAAACAGAAGGAAAGTATGGTCTTGAAACAGATAGTATTATTGCTGATGGTCCTTTCTTTTTGTTTAAGTGGGTTTATGACCCTTATGGAAAGGACAATTACCTTATTTTAAGAAAAAGTCCTGATTATAATTCAATCTCAAGCGTTTATCCGTCTGGTTTGAATTTCTTTGTAGTTAAGGATGAAAATGACAGACTTGAAGGCTTCAAAAAAGGAAAATATGATTTTTTTGTTGATGATGGAGCGAACAAATCACTTTATAATAATGATAATATAGTAGAAAAATACACGTATAAATCATGTGGCTTGATTTTTAATCTAAATAACTCAATTATGAAAAATCAAGGGGTCAGAAAAGCTCTTTCTCTTGCCATTAATAGAAAAACTACAAAATCTGAATTTAAAAATGGTGTTGAAGTAGCTTCTGGACTCATTCCACACAGTGTAACAATTCTCAATAAAAGTTTTCGTGAGTTGTCATCAGAGCCAGCTGACTCATTGTACAATGAATCTCTTGCTCAGTACATGTGGACAAGTTCACTAACGAAGTCAGAGAAAAACCTTTTAAACAGTTCTACAATTATCGTTCCAAAGAGCTGTAAATATACTGAATATCTTGACGTCTACATAAAACAGTGGGAGCATTCACTTGATTTTTTCTGTTCTGTAGAAGTCCTTGATGATGACGAATATAATAATCGTATAAAATCGGGTAATTATTATATGGCTTATTGCGAAATAAGTGCAAAAAACAACAGTCCAGAAGATTTTCTTTCAACCTTCAGGACTGGGGATGAAAATAATGTATATTTATTTTCAGATAATAACTATGACAGTATTTTAAAATCTAAGAATACAAAAAATAATTTATCTGAATGCATTGATATTTATTCAAAAGCGGAACGCTATCTTATTGAGAATTATTTTTATGTACCAATGTTCTATAACAACCAGTATCTTATTTATAATAAAAA
The DNA here is from genome assembly GCA_023395435.1 of Bacillota bacterium. Classification (GTDB taxonomy): domain Bacteria; phylum Bacillota; class Clostridia; order Oscillospirales; family Ruminococcaceae; genus SZUA-444. The sequence goes on along the minus strand of JAEWZG010000118.1, from coordinate 1,799 downwards.
AATAAAAGGACCGCTATACGATCCTTTTACGCAACAACTTGATTTCAGTAAATTAAAGAAATTTTAAATTTCTCATTATAGTAAAAATAATTAATCCAACGCACCAAATATAACACATTTTAAGGCAATACAGTTTATTAATAATCTGTATTGCTTTTTTATTTATAATAGAAATGTTCAGGAGAATAAAGAATAATACTCCGTAAATGAAAGCAAGAAACATAAAAGGATTATAAATAAATGCTTTGATAAAGTTCAGTTTAACTATGTTTAATACCATTCTTGTTCCTCCACAGGCAGGACAATCAAAACCAGTCAAAACCTTTACATAACAGGATGGTAATTTAAAATTTGAAGATATAAATAAAAATAATCCTGTTGCTATAACCATTATTAAATCAATCATAATTATTTTGGTCGTTCTTTTCATAATTCTCCTAAAAAAAATACACACTTAAGTGTGTATTTTTGTCAGTATGTAAGAAATTTAGCTTGCGCTTGAATTCAAAGCATCCCTAAAGCTTTTGCCAAATTCTTCGCCGAAGCTACCAATACTTGCAATTACTAAAATTGCAATAATAATTGCTAATATTAGCCCAATAATCCCCATAATAAGTCCTGCTGTTGCCATACCGTTCTTTCCAGCTTTACTTGCGAGAATGCTAAATATAATAGCTAAAATAGCACAAGGGATACTTAAGTACCATGCGCAGAACAATGCTAAGCTAACGATACCTAGTACCATTGAAGCTATGCACATACCTTTTTTAGGGTGCTGACCAGGAGTTTGCATAGGTGGTTGAGAATTATTATTTGGATCGTAATTGTTGTAATCCATTATAACTCCTCCTTACATATAATAATAGATAAAGTATATAATATAGATTTATATTTGTCAATATATTACTAGATATCAAAAAAATTAGTTAATAGTATAGTGAATCATCAAAGAAATAGTAACCTTCATTCGCAAAAACAAAAATAATAAATACCCAGTATATAACACATAGGCATAAAGAAATAATACTTAAAATTATACCAGCTTTTGCCTTGCCGTCTTTCTGAACCTTATTTGCAATATTACCGAAAATTAAGGAGAGGACAGATAGAGGAACACTTATGTAGAAAACACAAAACATACATATAGAAATTATCCCTAAAACCATTGATGCTACACAAAATCCGCTTTTGGGATGCTTTACTTGGACAGGCATCTGTTGATAATATGGATTATAAAACTGCTGCTGATACTGAGGTTGCTGATAAGGGTTTTGTTGATATGGATTCTGTTGTGGTGGGATTTGTTGATATGGGTTCTGTACTGGCGGGGTCTGCTGATAAGGATTCTGTTGATTGTTATCCTGATAGTATGGATTTTGCGACTGGTTTTGCTCATTGTATTGATCATTGCCATTTAGTTCATTTTCGTCGTAACTCATCTCAAAACCTCCGTATAATTATTAATATTATTATAGTATATGAAACCATATGAGTCAATATATGTAAAAAAATAAAAAAAAAGGACGCATACGCATCCCTTGTTTTCGAAATATAGTAACACTTCTAAACAGCTCTAGTTACCTTATTTGAACGCATACATCTTGTGCATACATAAACGTGTTTTGGAGTACCGTCAACGATAGCTTTAACACGTCTTACATTTGGCTTCCAGGTTCTGTTTGAACGTCTGTGTGAGTGAGACACCTTTATTCCGAAAGTTACACCCTTCCCGCAAATATCACATTTTGCCATGAGGTTGCACCTCCTTTTCTCTTGTTCATAAAGTCAACATTAATATC
>JAEWZG010000057.1 GCA_023395435.1 Bacillota bacterium | reverse complement strand
TAGCAAGGTCAAGCCCGCTATCAGTCATCTGAAAGCCTGATCGGGACATAATAGTATCAATAGAACCAACAGTAACACCATAACCAACCTGTGAAGGGTTGTTACCACCAGTGGTTGAAGTACCAGCAGTTGCGTTTCTGATGTTCTGATAATAAATATCACTGAATGTTACACGGCTTGATTTAAAACCATAAGTATTTACGTTAGCAATATTGTTACCGATTACGTCCATTTTAGTTTGGTGTGCAGTTAATCCTGAAACACCTGAATATAGAGATCTTAACATTTATATACACTCCTTATAATTTAAGTTTTGTGTGGGCAGAAATTTTCTGCCTCTTACTATACGATTTTGTATAGCATAAATGTCAACCGTGAATTTTACTCATCAATCGGTCAGAGTAAAAAAGCTCCCTTATCGGTCCAGCTCTTACATTATTACGGTTGAATCTATGTTTGTGAATACGTTTCCCAACATATCGGAATCCGACATCGTTGTGATTACCTTATTGTTTCTTACATTGACAACAAAAGCAGTTCTGTCAATCAGAACGAGAGTTTCGTTTGCACCCTTTTCCTGTGCGAGCTCAACAGCTTTATTCAATCGTTCAAGCTTATTTCCCTCGGTCATATCTATACTGCGCTGATTAATTCTATCGAGTGCATGCTTGGAAAATTCAACAGAACCTGTATTCTGGTTTAACTTTTCCCTTAATGCCTGCGCGAAAGCACTGTCCTGTGGCTTTGTGTTGTCCTGAGAAACTTTTTTCTGGGATTCAGGCTGTATCTGTGTATTGACCTTTAAATTATTCAGTCTGAATTCATTAATGTTCATAAGTTTTTCTCACCACATTTCTGTTAATCTTACTTTATGTTTCTGTTTCCGTCTTTGGCTTTTCAGTAACAACCTCCATAAGATTCTTTGTGGAGAATGTCTTTCCGCCGACTACAATTTCAAAGTCTGTTCCGTTCATTTTCACCGCAGTAACAACATCCGTTACCTTTTCCATTTCGCCTGACTTGTTGACTGCTGCCATTGTAACAATCTTTCCGACGAGTGATGTTGCAAAAGATGCATTAGCGTAATATGTCATTTGTTGCATCTGCTGTAAAGAATTGAACTGTGCAAGCTGTGCTATGTATTCTGCATTGTCGGTAGGATTCTGAAAGTCCTGATTTTTCATCTGTTCTGTCATAAGCTTTAAAAAGTCCATCTGACCCAAAGAACTTGTACTGTCCTTTGCAAAATAATCCTTATATTTTTCATAATTGTTTTGAATCTGACTTGAACTGTTTATGCCGTCTGCCATAATTGCCCCTCCCTTACAAATTCTTTAACCTGTTGCGTATTTTCCTCTGCTACATTTTGGCTGTTGCCTAAAAATGTGTTGGAAGTCTGTTTCTGCTGATACTGTGCTCCTGAATCTGAATGTGAAAGATTAAACTGTCCAAGGAAGCTACTGGTGTTTTCATTAGGATTTACAATCATAACGTCCTTGACCTGTCCGTTGATTTCCTGAAGATTGGAAACAAGTGTCGGCAATCTTTCTGCAAGAAGTTTTTCTGTTGCAGAGTTCTGTGCCATAATGCTTACTGTGATTTCTCCACCGCTCTTAACAAGCTTAATTGTTACTTCGCCAAGCTCCTGTGGTTTAAGCATAAGCGTAAGTTCTTTTGTGTCTGATGTTATGCCGGTATTTAGCTGATTGATTATTCCGTCAGTAATCTGCTTCTGAACAGGTATTTCAACGTTTGTTGCTTTAGTAACTTCTTGTGAAGTTGTAACCTGCTGTGAAGATTTTGACTGCTGTACATAAGCTAAAAGGTCATCAAACTCAGAACTTTCCTTTACTGACTTAACCTCATTTACTGTACCTGTGCCAAGTGCCTTTTGTGAAGCCTGTGCTATCTGTGAATCTGCTGCCTCATTAGCAACATTGCTTGAAACAATCTTTACATCTGCTGGCAGTGATTGACTTTGCTTTGTTGCTTCAACAAGCTTTGTGAGCATTTGACTGACTTTTGAGAAGTCTGCCTGCTGTGTGTTTTCTGTAACTGGTGCAACGACTGTCGGGATTATGCTTTCCGTAACACTCTGTGCTGAACCTGTTGAAATTGTCACTGTAACATTGACCTGTGTTGGTGCATTAACCTGCGTTGATGTGTTTTTGGTCTGTGTCAGCGTGTTGATTAGTGTTGAATCGTTTTTAATTTCCTGAACATTGACACCCATCATTGAAAGCACCTGATAAATAAGACCAATATCAGTGTTTTCTTTTTTTCTGTCAAGCATTGAAAGGACATTCTGTACCTTATCCTTATCAGACATAGTCGGCTGAGAAATAAAAGTCATTATTTCATCGGCTGTTTCAATAAGTGATAGTTTCTGGCCATTTGTCAGACCGGAAAGTTTTTCTGCGATATCTTCGGTTGAAGCTCCATTCAAAAGCATAGTAAAAATTTCGGACATAAGCTTTACGATAGTATCATCAGCATTACCTTCGCTGACTGCTGGGGATTGTGTTACTGCATTTGTCATCATTCCTGCAAGCATACCCATAAAGCCGTTTGAGTCACCCTTAACCTTCAAAGCACCTGTTTTTGAATCGGTTGTGAACAACTGCGGGGATAAGCTTACTACTGCATTCATATTTTCACCTCCTTAAAATAAAATATATATTCAACGGCTATCGCCGATGAAGGCAAATTAATGTGCGATAAAGCTACTATGTGAAACAAATTCTTCTATGAAAAGCTCATTCTGCTTGGTTTCAACCTTTTTATATTCCTCAAGCTGTTTTTTCTCAAGCTTTTCATATGAGTCACATTCTTTTGTGATTTCTACAACAATATCAAGCTGTTCTTTGATTTTCTTCTGTTGTAGTTCTATATTAATTTCAAGGTTCGCAATTTTTTCAGTGATACTGTCTATGTATCTTTTGTGGAGCATCACATGTTGTGGGGAAAGCCCCTCGTTAATTCTGTCTGTCAGCTCCGCATTTTTCCCTCTTCGGGCATGAATAAGGCTATCCTTTTCATCATACATCCCCTGAAGCTGTTTTCTCATATCGCTGAGAGTGTTCTTTTCTTTTTTCAGGAGCTGTTCTTTATAATTCTGTAGCTTGTGCAATGAAAACTCAAACTTCTTCATATTCTACCTCTTTTATGAAACTGCCTCTTCCATTAACCTAACAACCTCATCATAGGAAAATGCCTCATTAACCTCTTGATTCAGGAATTTATTGATTTTATCCATTTTTGAAATTGCTTCGTCAAGTGCAGGGTTTGTGCCAGCTTTATAAGCACCAATTGAAATAAGGTCAAAGTTCGAATTATATATAGACAACAAATTACGCATTTTTGATGCAACGACCTGTTGTTTTTTATCAGTAATTTCACTCATGAGACGACTGATACTCTCAAGAATATCAATAGCCGGATAGTGATTTCTGAACGCTATCTTTCTCGAAAGAACGATATGTCCGTCAATAATACCACGGACGGTATCTGCTATCGGCTCGTTTGTATCATCACCTTCAACAAGAACAGTATATATTCCTGTAATTGAGCCTTTTTCAAAGTTTCCAGCTCGCTCAAGGAGCTTTGGCATTGCACTGTATATTGATGGAGTATATCCTCTTGCGATAGGTGGTTCCCCTATTGAAAGACCAATTTCACGTTGTGCCATTGCAAAACGCGTCAGCGAATCCATCATAAGAAGAACATTTTTACCTTTGCTACTAAAATATTCAGCGACAGCAGTAGCAGTCTGACAGCATTTACTTCTCATCATAGCTGGCTGGTCTGAGGTTGCAACAACAAGTATCGAACGTGCCATTCCCTTTTCGCCCAAATCCCTGTCAATAAATTCCCTAACTTCACGGCCACGCTCGCCGACAAGTGCAATAACATTTATGTCAGCTTCAACTTCCTTCGCAATCATTCCAAGAAGAGTCGATTTTCCGACTCCGGAACCAGCGAATATTCCCATTCTCTGTCCCCTGCCGATCGTAAGAAGTCCGTCAATTGCTTTAACACCCATTGGTATAATTTCTTTTATTGGTGGTCTTGTAAGTGGATTTACCGGAATACCAGCGATTGAAAAGCTGTCGGTTGTATGAATTTCACCTTTTCCATCAATTGGGTTACCAATTGCGTCGATAATTCTGCCGATAAGCTCTTCACCGACGTTGATTGTAAGCTTATCCCCAGTATTGTCAACAATACTTCCAGGGCCGACGCCCTCTATATCTGAATACGGCATCAACAGAACCTTGTTCTGATTAAAGCCAACTACTTCAGCGAAAATATGGCTTGTTTTTTCACCCTTGTGATATATTCTGCAAACATCACCAATGTTGCACACAGGCCCTGTGGACTGAATTGTTGTTCCAACAATTTTCTCAATCTTGCCCATATATCTATAAAAGTCACCTTCAGCAACCTTTGAGCGTATGTTGGAAAAATCCAATCCTTTCACTCCCTGTTATCTAAATAAGTTTCTTACTTGCATTTAAAACTTCCTTTAAGAAGTCAAGCTGTGTCGGTACTGAAGCGTCAACAATTTCTTCATTGTCATCAAGAATAACTGTTCCTGACTGTGCGTCAGGTAAAATTTCAATTTCAACATCAGGGATATTGCCCGCAATTTTCTTGATGAATTTCTGATCTGTTACAACATTTTCCTCAACATCGCATTTTGCAAGGCTGATTTTAACATAATCTGAATTCCTAAAGTTCTTACAAGCCTGTTTCACTATATTGAATATAATATCCTTATCAGTCTTGATTTCAGAAAGTGTAATCTTCCTTGTCATTTCATATGCGGTATCTATAAGGGCATTTTCGTTATCAATATATACTGCTTCCCTTTCAGAATTCAGCTGGTCTAAAAGTTGCTTTACTGCATTAAGCTGACTGGATAGTTCCTCTAAAGCCTCACCTTTACCTTCCTGATAGCCTTGTGCGAAGCCTGAGTTCTTTGCATCCTGCTTGATTCTTTCGGCATCATTGTTTGCCTGGCTTAACATTGCCTGCGCATGAACAGATGCATTTTCTAAAATCTCATTCTTCTCGCGTTCAACTCTGGCAAGCTTCTCCCGATAATCCTGTTCCAGTTGTTGCTCCAGTGCATTATATCTTTCTTTTAATTCAACTTCAGAAAGCTCCTCTTCATCATCAATTTGAGCAATTTTCTGTCTTACAATTACTGTGTTATCAATGGAAACTACTCCACTGACGTTTATTCCCTGTGATGATTTTACTACTCTATGCAATAATTTCATCCTTTCCGCCCTTGCCTATTACAAGCTCGCCTTCTTCTTCGAGTCGACGAATAATAGCAACGATTCTCTGCTGTGCTTCTTCAACATCACGAAGACGTACATTATGCAGATACTCTATATCTGCCTGTATGCTTTCCTGCATTCTCTGTGGCATATTCGCATAAAGAATTGCAGTAACATCCGGGCTTGAACCCTTGATAGCAACAGCAAGGTCCTTTGAATCGACATCCCTGATAAAACGCTGTATTGATGATTCGTCGAGAGTAAGAATATCCTCGAAAACGAACATTTTCTGTCTTATATCATTAACAAGATCAGGATCTCTTACAGTTAGCTCATCAAAGATGAATTTTTCTGTTGATCTGTCGACATGGTTAAGAACATCAGCAATATAATTTATACCACCAACCTCTGCCATATCTGTTGTAACGATTGTTGAGAATTTCTTTTCAAGTGTAGCTTCAAGCGCTTTTATTACTTCTGGCGATGCACTGTCCATTTTCGCAATTCTTTCAACAACATCTACTCTCTTTTCCTTCGGAAGTTCAGACAATACCATTGATGCCTGATCTGCACGGACATAAGAAAGTATAAGTGCGATCGTCTGCGGATGCTCATTCTGTACAATAGCAAGCATATTCTTTGCGTCAGCTTTCCTCATAAAGTCGAAAGCCTTAACCTTCAATGACTTTGTTACTTTATCCATAAGCTGTTGTGCTGAATTTTCACCAAAAGCTTTTTCAAGTATATCACGGGCATAAGTTACGCCACCCTCAGTAATAACCTTCTGAGTAAGACAAAGCTCATAATACTCTGTAAGAATGTCGTCAGCTGTGGAAATGTCGATGTATGCCAGCTTTGAAACCTCATAGGTAAGCTTTTCTACGTCTTCTTCACTGAGGAACTTATATACGTTAGCAGCATTTTCTGCTCCCATAGCCGCAATTACTGTCGCAGCACGCTGTGCACCTGATATTTCATCTGTATTTGAATTAGCAGGCATTATTTTCCACCTTCCTCACGAAGCCAGCTCTTTAATAGCTGAGCCGCAATTTCTGGACTGTTTTTTGCAAATTCTCCAATTTCTCTTCTTATAACAGCTTCCTTTGTATCTGCTGGTTTATCAGAAAGCTTCTTAATATCAACAGCTACAGGATCATTAACTAACTGATCCGCTTTAAGCTGATCTACAAGCTTCTTTGCTTTCTTTTTGTGAGATTTTCTAATAAGAATTGCTATAGTGAGAATTATTATAAACAGAAGTCCTAATGTTGCAGCAGCATAAATTATGAACTGTTTTAATGATAAACCGAATATAAAATTAGATGTTAGTGTTGGTATTTCGCCAGGCTTGTCCTGAAGAGCCGGCAGATTCTGAACTGAAACAAATTCAGCCTTTGTTCCTGTTGCGTTAGCAACTGTGCTGACAATCTTCTGCTGTTCATCATCAGAAAGTGTATCCTTATAAAGCACTACAGATACTTTTACGTTTTCAACATATACTCCATTTTTCTCGGTCTGTTCTTTAAGCGTATTTACAAGATATGTTGTGCTCTTGCTTGATTCCCCCCAAGCTGAATTACCTGATGAACCATCCTGTGTCGGATATGTACCGTCTGCATTGGATTCAACTCCAACTACACCGTTTGGATCCTTGTCAGTGCCCCATGCTGAGCTTTCATCCTGATGCTGTACCATCCCACTGTCACCAACAGATGGTGTATACTGTGTTTTATCTGATACCTTTTTATCATAGTTAAATGTTGCATTTACTGAAATTTCAACGTGGTCTTTCCCGTATGATTTAACTAAAAGAGATTTTGCTGCATTTTTAAGCTGTGTTTCAAAAGCGTTCTTGAACTGAAGCCTTTTTGTTTCAAGTATCAGTGATTCTGAATCCTCACTGTCACCATTTGCAATAAGAAGATTTGCATTCTGGTCAACGACTGAAACATTTTCTTCCTTTAAGCCTGAAATTGACTTCATTACAAGCCTTGTAATTCCGCTGATTTGGTTTGCTGTAAGCTTTACACCGGCTTTTAGATGTACAACAACCGACGCTGAAGGCTCACTATTACTTGTAGAAATTACTGTGTTGCTTTGTTCTGGTATATCAAGTGTAACTATTGCTTTTTCGATTCCTTGAAACTCACCGATAGTTGCCTGAAGTCTTTCCTGAAGTTGCATTTTTGCTACTTCTCTCTTCTGTGAGTCGGTGGTGAACATATTAATATTCTTAGACCATATATCGTAGCTATATCCACTCTTTGGATAGCCTTTGGTTGCAAGCTCAACCCTGAGCTTGTTTTCCTGATCCTTAGGCACAAGAATTGTACCGTCAGATTTAACCTGTGCGTCAACACTCATATCCTTGATCATTGATACAATCTCGGATGCCTCAGATTGCTCAAGGCTTGAAAACAAAACGGTATAGTTCGGCCTGTTCAAAATCATAGTCAGAACGACCGCGAACACTATAACCCCTGCAAGTACTGCAAGAAATGCTGTCTTTCTCTTTTTCTCCTGTGACTTCCAGTACTGCTGTATAGACTTAAATATGTTTGCTGCCTGGTCTTTCATCAAGCCTAATCCTCCTGCTTATTTTCAAATTAATACTGAATTAGATGTTCATTCTCATAATTTCATTATAGGCGTCTACTGCTGTGTTCTTCATTGAGACAAAAGTTTCAAGCGCTAGTGATGCCTTCTGCATATTAATCTGAACTGTATGGAGATCATCAATTTCACCAAGTGTAACCTTAAGGCTATCCTCTTCGCAGACTTTCTGTGTATCCTCCGCATTTTTCAATGCGTCTTTGAATACATCAGCAAAAGTACCTTCGGATGAAGTTGCTTTTGTTGTTGATCCAACCTGTGAAGGCGTCTCTAACGGAGTAATTCCGCTCATTGGTACTATGTACATATATTTCTCCTTATTTTAAATGGTTGTTATTTACCTATCTGAAGCGCTCTTGAAGCCATTGCTTTTACTGCATTGATTGCTGTAATATTCGCTTCATATGAACGTGTTGCAGCCATTAAGTCAAGCTGTTCCTTTGTCTTGTCGACATTCGGCATCATTACATAGCCGTCCTCGTTAGCATCCGGGTTTGTCGGATCATATACTGGAGTAAATGGTGAATCATCTTTTACAACTGCTGCTACATTTACTCCTTCGTAATTTTCTTTTCTTCTCTGACCGAGAATGCTCTTAAAGCTCTTGCGTTCCTCAAAAACAACCATCTGCCGTCTATAAGGTCCGCCGTCTGCTGTCCTTGTTGTTTCGGCATTTGCTATGTTCTGCGTAATAACATCCATTCTAAGACGCTGAGCAGATAATGCATTTCTTCCTATATCAAGTGAATTTAAAAAAGCCATTCAAATCCCTCCATTATCTTGAAATTGCTGTTCTTAGCATTGAAAATTCATTTGTGATTTTCCCTGAGAGAACATCATACTGATACTGCGCATCAGCAAGGTCCATCATTTCTTTTTCGACGTCGACGTTATTACCGTCAAGGAGCTGATTGGTTCCTTTTTCTTCAGTTATTGTTGTTTTAAGATTTAACTCCCCGTCATCCTGATCATGGTACTGATGGTATTTGCATTTTTCTTTTAGCAAAGTGGAGAATTGAACTGTTTTTGCTTTATAACCAGGTGTGTCAGAATTTGCGATATTCTGGTTGATTACCTTCTGCTTGAGCCATACCGCATCAAGCCCCTGTTGAAGTAAACGGAATGACGTATTATTGAATAAAGCCATGCTCTCATCCTTTCTCAAATCCGTATATTTTATTAAAAAACTGTGAATTATTAATAATTAGTCAATTTGCTTATTATATTTATTACAATTATACTTTATCCGACAAGGAATTTCAATAGTTTTTTTGCTATTTGCTAAAATTCCCTGATTTTTATATCACTAATTTGTTAAATATGTTGTATATTTTGTGAGATAAGACAAAAATAATACCCGACAATAATAATTAATGTCGGGTTGTGAATTATTTATGAATAGGATTACTTTTTATTTGTAAAGCAATCTTTAAAAGTACTGTTACAACGCTCGTTTTGTACTTTTCCTTAAGGCTTGAAATTTCTTGTTCGCTTACATCTTCAGCAGAAACATATTTTGGTTGCAGCTGATTAAGTGCCTCAATAGAAATATATTTCATACACTTCTCACAGGTGCAACACCTGAATCTTTCAAGTACAGTTAAAAGGTTTTCTTCTATCAAATCTGAAACAATATTTATTCCTACGGTTTTCGGAAGAATTATATTCTCCTGAGACTCGTCTAATGCTTCACCCTTATTTGCGTGTCTGTTTAATATCATTTCATCCTTAAATTCTTCATTAAGAATAGGATTTTCTTTTATTGCTGCATCTGAATTGGCAAGTAGTTTTAGAACATGAGCTGTCTTATTGGTCTTCTTGTTCACCTTAATTCCTCCCCATAAAGCTCGTCCACTACCTTGACATAATCCCTGCTTGCTTTAACACGTGGAGCGTATCTTACTATAGACATTTTATGAGCTGGTGCTTCTGCCACTGCTACGCTGACGGAAATTTTTGTTTTAAGAACAGAACTACCAAGCTGACCTGCAACAATAGATGCAAGTTCTTCAACTTCTTTTGTAAGAAGTATTCTCTCATTATATTTTGTAAGTAGTATTCCTCTTAAATTAAGCGACTTATTATAATACTTTTTCACCGCAATAATTGTATCCTTAAGCTGTGCTATTCCCTGAAGACTTAGTATTTCAGGAGTCATTGGTATTATCAGATCATTACAGGCAATATAAGAATTGATAGTAAGAATACTCAATGCAGGCGGTGTATCTATTACTATATAGTCGTAGAACTTCATTATAGACGCAAGCTTTTCCTTCAGCACATATTCTCTGCCGACTGAAGATAGTTCAAGCTCAAGCCCGCTGAGAAGAATATTTGAAGGTATTACGTCACAGTTGTGTGTTGTCTGTATGGCCTCGTGTATAGACACCTTTCCAATTAAAACATCGTGTATAGTATATTCATCGTCATCAGCACCGAGACTGAAAGATAAATTGCCCTGTGGGTCAAGATCAATTGCTAAAACCTTTTTCCCCTTCGCAACAAAAGCTCCACAAAAAGCAGCCGCAGTAGTTGTTTTTCCTACGCCACCCTTTTGGTTGGTAAAGGTGATTACTTTTGCCATATTTCCTCCATGTTATTAAAAGTATGTTATCTTGTATTTAGTATGTTTTTTATTATATCAAGTGATTCACGTTGAACGTTATTTATATATCTTGCAAGAATTTCTTCTTCTCGGTTTTTAAGCTTTAAAAACTGACATCCATAGCCTTCAATATGGTTATCAGTTTTCTGAATTCGTAATATCTTTGACGATAGAGCAAGCTCTATTCCAATAACATTAAATTTCAGAATAATTATGTCGCCAACTCTGAAATCATAAGTACTTTCAATGAAGACCCCACCAATATTGATATTCTTTATTTTAGCAGAAACATGCTTTTCAAATACTGTGTCTTCTTCGCCCCTTGTCATGATTGCTATACTTGCATCAAGGTCGACGGCAAGCTTATAAAAACGTCTTCTTTCCTCAAGAAGTGTGCTTGCTGTCCCGATAGTAACATTAAGCTGGAATTCTGTACACACATCAATTTTCGTGTCATATTTTACTCTGTCGCCGTTTATATAATAGAAAACAACCTTAACTGGTGTATTCATTGGAATTTCTGTTAAATTAGCGTTTTTAATAATAACACTGAACTGCTCATCATAATTGTCAACAGGCATGATATTAAAAATTTCTGATGAAACTATCAAATCATTGTTAAAAGAATAGACATCAACTTTAATAATTTTTTTCTTATCAATCATTTGTGGTGTCAACTCCTGTTTTTATCTTTTAACTACAAAATACAGCTATCCTATCATATTTTTAATTATATCTTATATATGATTTTTTTGCAATATCTTATAAAATGATTGTTATTTTTCATAAATGTAAGTGTGCTTTTTTGTGCAATAAAAAACAAAAATTCATCAGTACTATACAATGTTTAAATTTTGTTATATAATATATATATAAAATTTTTCAGGAGATTATTATGTCTAATGATAAACAATACATATATGTGGTTTTAACGCAGACCGGGACTATGGTGTCAAAGACAATAAAAGCCTTCACAAGAACACCTTTTAACCATGTTTCTATAACGACGGATAAGGAACTAAGAGAAATGTTCAGCTTTTCCCGCTTCAACAAATACCGTCCTTTGCCTGCTGGTTTTAAGAATGAAGGTGTCCATACTGGCGTATATGGTCTGTTTTCATCAATACCTTGTGAAATATACAGCTTTGAAGTAACCGCAATTCAACTTAAAAAATATAATCAGCTTATTGATCACTTTAAAACAAAAACACAATTATATTCCTATAACCTGCTTGGGCTTCTCACTGTTCCGCTTGGTATACCTTTAAAAAGGCGTACAAGATTCGTATGCTCACAGTTCGTTGCATATATGCTGACCTATTCTGGAATTGCAAAATTCAATAAGGATATTTCACTGGTAACTCCCGATGATTTCAGATATCTGAAAAACGCTACACTACTTTATTCAGGCGATATGAAGCAATATACATACAGCAATATTTCTCAGATTACTTTATAAAGGATATACTATGAATAAGTTTATTATTCCGGATATTAGAAAACTTCGCAAAAAATACCGATTGCGTTTTCTGGGTGGGCTTATTCCTATTTTACAGTTTAATTTTGTTGTGGTTCTTATGATTTTAATTAACAGAAAATATCTGAGCAATAACTTCCCGCCAAAAATCCTAAAAATTTGTCTTATCGCGGGCGGTTCAGCAACATTAATTTATAGCTTATCAGTTTTCCTTCTCTGCCACAACCTTATCAAAGCGCATAAAAAAAACACCTTTATTGATATCTTATCAAATTACTTAATAATAAGCTGCCATAAAGAGACGGTGATTAACCGTTTTAAAAAAATATATTACAAGGATCTATACATTGTTAAATTATCTGAACTTAAATCAATATCCCTCAAAAAGAGAAAAATTATTATTACAGGCAAAATTCGGATGATTAACGATAAAGCAGATAGACTTCACTATACAACAGACGAGAAGGGTAACATCAGGTTTGATTTATGGTGGTATAATTATAACTCAACCGCTGAGTTTGAGAGTATTGATATTCAAGATGTTTATAATAATTCACCAAGAATTATCAAAACGATCCGACATGCTTGTTCTTTTGAAAAGGCACGTATCGAAAATAGAAGGAAATATCATGAGCAGATGCTTCGGCTCGCTAAGGCTCCAGTTAGACGCGAACGACGCCTTAGAACAGAAATTTTCGGAAACAGATAACCGCAGTACATTTTAAATAGTACTGCGGTTTATTTTATTTTTTGCATTTGAGCAAGGATTTTGCTAAAGCCTTTCCCATAAGTTCGCCTGAATATAACGCCTCGTCAAGTGAATTCCCGTGGGAACCCATTTCAAGAAGAATTGAACCTGTTGACAGATCCTGATTATACTTTCTGTAATCAAACAATACTGGCCTTGTGAGCCCTGGATAATCTCCCTCAAGCTGTTGCTGGAGAAGTGACGAAAGCCTGAAGTTCTTCATATAGTTCGGCATATTCATTGTTCCGTCATCACAGCCTGATATAATCATAATCTGTGCTGCCTGCTTTCCGTTGATTTTTGCAACAGGAGCACTTCTTACGCCATCCTGAGCTTGAATTGCATCACGATGAACATCAAGCACAACCTTAATTGACGGATATTTTTTAAGTATGTTTCTTACTGTTATTTCGCTTCGCTGATATGATCCATTGTAAGATGGATAATCGTGTACAGTCTTGTCGTGGATAACGCTGATACCTGCGGCATTAAGCTCTGCTTCAATCTTATCACCGACTGCGACAACATTTTTTGAGTTATCGGTAGTCCTTGAATTAAAGCTTGAATCGTAAAAATCCCTTGTATATGGTTCATAGCTTTCAGTAGTGTGTGTATGCATTATAAGAACCTGTGGTTCACTATTTAATACTATTTTAAAATCAGGCAAAAGTTTGCTTTCAGCAAGAAGATTATTATTTGAAACACTTGTGCAGTTTCTAACCTGACCGCCTGACGCAAGATTTATGTATTGTGCACTGCTGTACTTTGTGAAAGTGAGCTGTTTAATAATACCACTATGATTTTCAAGGCTCGTTGGATATGGCAAAGCTCCACCCCCACTTGAAGATGTCTGTGGGATAGGCTTTGATACTTCCTCAGGTGCAACTTTAATTTCTTGCTCCTGCGGTGCCATATCAAGACTCCATAGCGATCCCTCAGAAACAAACTGTTCGCCATTAACTTCAAGACTTATAGTATTATTAACAGCAACATTATTATTTTCAGACTTTTTGTCAACCTCACCGACTTTCATGTTAGCACAAAATAATGTTGCGTTTTTTGTAATCCTATTGAAGGTAGCAGACGTCGCCACAAAATATCCAGTAACCGCAGGGATAGCAATTACTGCAGTAATAACACTAATCACCTTAGCGCGTTGTCTTCTTATACTTTTCATATTAACACTTCCTCGCATAATTGATATTCAAATATATGCGGGAAATATTTAGAAAATACTATTATGAGTAACAAACTATATCAATCATATAGTTGCTCTTGTATGTAATACCAGTTATCCCCAAGCTTTTCTATTTTTCCATATTCTCCTTCAACTCGATACTCTCTTTCTTCTATATCCTTAGATGAATAAACAACCATACTGCTTCTGCTTGTCAATATCCCCTTGAAAAACCGAAAGTTGACCTCAATATTGTCCCCTTGCTTTTCTACTATAATTTTACCATTCGATGATACATAAGATAAATACCACGGAAGGTCTATATTATATTCCATGTTTGGCTCAAGATCTGCTTCTTTTAATTCCTCAACAATTTTATTACGATAATATTTAAAGCAATAGAATTCCGTCCACAGTTTACACTCCTGAACCGGAGCAAATGTTACAATAAGGAATGTAGCTAAAGAAACTGTAAAAGGTATAACTGCTTTAACCTTAAATATTCTTATTTTGATAATACCATCAAAGAATGAGTAAATCAAATAAGCTGATAATACAATGAACCCGAACGGATACAGTATAAACAATATTGGGCATATAGCCCTGATTTCATTAGTAAACCATACCGCTATGAAACATACTGCAAAAATTATTCCTGAGTGGGTCATACTCTTACTTATCTGTATCGCCCCCTATGTAGTTTTTTACCATAATAGCATATAAACTTAAGAAAGGCAAAAAAATAAAAGCCACACACCGTGCGACTTTTTTATTTCAAGTATTAGTTGTTTGTTGCATTAAGCTTTGTTGCAAGCTGTGATTTCTTTCTTGAAGCACAGTTCTTGTGCATAATTCCCTTTGCAGCAGCCTGGTCAACCTTTTTGATTGCTGTTGTAACAACCTCAACCTTATCAGCAGTGTTTTCTGCACATGCAGAATCTGCCTTCTTAAGAGCAGTCTTCAAAGAAGATTTGATTGCTTTATTTTGCATAGCCTTGGTTTCATTAACCAAAACTCTTTTCTTAGCTGATTTACTATTTGCCATACGGACACCTCCTCATTGCGATATCTCATAAAACTAATTTTTTTGGATAAGATAATTGCAATTGGGTTAAATTGCAATACGGGCATAATTCACCCGCTCTCATACAACA
>JAEWZG010000040.1 GCA_023395435.1 Bacillota bacterium | reverse complement strand
GTACAGTGAATTCTTGACTGCTGTCCGGCACCGATACCAATAGCCTGTCCCTCATAAGCATAGCATACAGAGTTTGACTGTGTGTATTTAAGTGTGATAAGAGCAAGAATAAGGTCATTCTTCTTATTATCAGGAATATTCTTATTGTTAGTAACAACATTTTCAAGAGCAGAATTATCAATCTTGATTTTGTTTCTTCCTTGTTCAAAAGTGATACCGAAAACCTGTTTGTGCTCAATAGCTTCAGGAACATAATTCTCATCTATCTTAATAATATTGTATGTGCCTTTTCTCTTGCCCTTGAGTATTTCAAGTGCCTTGTCGGTATAGCCGGGAGCAATAATACCGTCAGAAACTTCTCTTGAAATCATTGTTGCAGTTTCTTCATCACATACATCAGAAAGAGCGATAAAATCACCATATGACGACATTCTGTCAGCACCTCTTGCTCTTGCGTAAGCACAAGCGAGTGGAGAAAGCTTTAAATCATCAACAAAATATATTTTCTTAAGAGTATCTGATAATGGCAATGCAAGCCCTACACCAGCAGGTGAAACATGCTTAAATGATGTTGCAGCAGCAATTCCAGTAGCAGCCTTAAGTTCCTTTACGAGCTGCCAGCCATTAAGTGCATCCATAAAATTAATATATCCTGGTCTGCCGTTTAATACTTCAATAGGGAGTTCACCATTCTCAACAAATATTTTAGCAGGCTTCTGATTTGGGTTACAACCGTATTTTAAAAGCAATTCCTTTTCCAATTTCATTTCCTCCTATTTATTCTTGTTTACTATTTTTGTATTTTCTTCATGAGTGAGAAGATCGACATATCTTACAAAAAGTGAAACCTTATTGTCTTCATTAAGGCTGTTCCACAATGTATCTGTAAAGCTGTCAATATCTTCGTTAATTTCAATCCTCTTTGGTTCACCTTCAAAAGAAGGGATAGGATTTCCATCACATTTGTACGTGTGTATAATATGCCCAACACCGTTAAGTGGTGCAAGATATGAGTATGTGAATCTTTCGCAGGATTCAGAATTCCCGTCAGCGCTTTTTAAAATAGAGAGGAAATATGTGAAGTCTGAATCTATGAACTTTAACAATCCAGAAATTCTTGGTGTGAAGTTTGGTGAGTCAGGTTCAAATGAACGTGTTCTGAGAGCCTGTTCAAAAGTAAATTTCTGATTCATCATTGTGTATATTGTATCAGTCTGGTCGCCGTTAGTAACAATAAGATTATTGTTAAGAACTTTGACAGGAGAGTAAATTATAAGAGAAGGGTCAACAAGCTTTGATTCATCAAATGCCTTTGTCCTTATACCATCACCATCTTCAACAAAAATTCTGTTACGGCTGTTTTCACTTCTTCCCATTATGAAATAAGCTGTTACTGCATATCTGCCGCATTTAGACTTGCCAATAACAATACCCCTACCAGGGTAATCATTATCCTTTAGGTAATCTGACACTGAGTTCAATTTCATGTGTAAAACCTCTTTCTGATAATTATTTAAAATAAGCTATATTATTTTCTATAAAAATTCTGTCTTCACAGAATAGAGAAACAGCTTTCGGGAGGATTTCCCACTCAGCCTGCTCCATGACACGCTTTTGCAGTATTTCAGGTGTATCACCGTATTTTACTTCAACAGCTTTTTGAATAATAATAGGTCCGCCGTCGCAAACTTCTGTAACGAAATGAACAGTAGCACCAGTGAGCTTTACTCCTGAAGATATCGCAGCCTCATGTACGTGCAAACCATAAAAACCTTTTCCACAGAATGATGGAATAAGTGCAGGATGAACATTTATCATCTTATAAGGGAATGCTCTAGCAACCTGCTCGTCGAGAATTGACATGAACCCAGCAAAAACCACAAGATCAGCTTTTTCTTCAATTAAAGCATCCTTTATTGCTTTGCTGTAAGCTTTTATGTCAACAAATTCTTTTCTTGCAATAATTCTGGTAGGAATGCTATTTTCTTTAGCTCTTGCGAGAGCATAAGCACTTGCATTCGAGGAAATTACACAGGTTATTTTTCCGTTTGAAATTTTCCCTGACTTCATTGCATCAATAAGTGCCTGAAGGTTTGTTCCGCCACCCGATACAAGAACAACAATGTTTTTCATTCTTTCACCGCCGTTAGTTATTTTAAATTCCCATCCTTATCAAATTTCTTTCTAAGAGCTTTTTCTGTTAGTAATATAGTTGGAATAATAGCAAGTATTAATATGAACGAGAAGGATGTCGCAATAGCATCAAGATGAATACTTTCTTTACATACAATAGGAATAATTATTGAAGGTGCTAATAATATCAATCCATCAATGAAAAAAGTCTTTGCCCAATAAACATTAGCAAACTTCCACGTTTCCTCATTTTTCATTGACATAGTTGTTCTGTAACCTAAAATATAATTAACTTGCTTTGGCGGATATTTATACATCAAAGCACCAATTCCGATATAGAGTAATGATAAAAATAGAAATAACACAAGATAAGTAATCCACATATTATTCTCCTAATAAAAATTAATTACAATTTGTATTTTTATAATTATCATTAACATTTCGTATAAAAGTCTGAGCGTTTTTATAATCATTTTCGCTTGGGAGTCCCTTGTTTAACCCACCTGTAAATCGTAATATGAAGAACTTATTAAGTGCCTTGCAGGAAAAGACGTCAAGTACAGTTTTGTTCTTCTTTTTTAAAATACTAATTAAAGCTTTATTATTATCATCATAGTCTTCTCCGCCACTTGTTGAAATAACAAATGTATAAGCCTCATTGTCACTTAAGCCTTGAGCAAATTTAAGAATTCTTTTATCGTGCTTCCCTGCATAAATACCGCTACCGAATCCGACTATATCGAAATCTTTCATATCAAGCTCTTGAGCTTTCTTAGTATCAACAATAGTAATAGGGGCAACTTCAGCCATAGACTCCGCAATTTTCAGTGTATTACCCAAATGCTTTGACTCAATAACTAAAAGTATATTCATAAAATCATCTCCTGTAATTATTCAATAATTACTCCTTCAGTGCTGTCAACAAGCTCGCCGAGAACATACGCATCCTCGCCATTTGCTTTAAGAACAGCAAGAGCCTTGTCAACATCAGCCTTATCAACAACAACAGTCATACCAACACCCATATTGAATGTGTTGAACATATCTCTCTCAGGAATGTTGCCAGTTCTCTGAATTAGCTTGAAGATAGGGAGGACTTTAACATCATCCTTCTTGATTTTAGAGGAAATTCCATCAGGAAGTGAACGTGGAATATTTTCATAGAATCCACCACCTGTGATGTGTGAGATTGATTTTACAGTAACTTCTTTTAAAAGTGCTGTGATAGGTTTTACATATATTTTAGTTGGTGTGAGAAGTGCTTCTCCAAGTGTTCCATCAAGTTCTTCAATATGCTTAGAAAGTGTTTCTTCATTAACATGGAAAACCTTTCTTACAAGTGAAAAGCCGTTTGAGTGAACTCCGCTTGAAGGAAGTGCAATCATAACATCACCAGCCTTCTGACTTTCAGGCTTTAAGATTTTATCCTTATCAACAATACCAACAGAAAAACCAGCAAGGTCATATTCGTCAACAGGATAGAAACCAGGCATTTCAGCAGTTTCACCGCCGACAAGTGCACAGTCAGCCATAACACAACCATCAGCAATTCCTGAAACAATTTGAGCAACCTTCTCAGGAACATTCTTTCCTACTGCAATATAATCAAGGAAGAACTGTGGCTTTGCACCGCAGCATATAATATCGTTTACGCACATAGCAACACAGTCAATACCAACAGTGCTGTGCTTATCCATAAGGAATGCAATTTTAAGTTTTGTTCCGACACCGTCAGTACCAGAAACAAGAACAGGCTTCTTTATATCTGTCATATCAAGTTCAAAAAGTCCGCCAAATCCACCAATGCCAGATAGAACGCCACTTGTCATAGTTCTTGCAACGTGCTTCTTCATAAGCTCTACTGCTTTGTAACCAGCAGTAACGTCAACGCCAGCCTCTTTATAACTGTTGCTAAAGCTTTTCATAATATACCTCTCTCCTCGCAAAGCGAAATTAATCTATATTTAGTGATAACTGATTATTGATTTTTCTTTCAAATTTATCCTTAGGCATTTCGTCAGGAACTTCAACAGGATAGTCACCAGTAAAGCATCCACAGCAGAAATCAGTGTCAGCATCCTTAGCAATAGTCCTAACACCCTCAACACTTAAGTAACCGAGTGAGTCACAGCCTATCTCCTTACAAATTTCATCGACTGACATTCTGCAGGCGATAAGGTTATCCTTACTGTCAATATCAGTACCAAAGTAACAAGGATTAATGAAAGGTGGGGAAGATATTCTCATGTGTACTTCAGTAGCGCCAGCCTCACGGATAAGGTTAACAATTCTTGCAGAGGTTGTTCCACGAACGATTGAGTCATCTATAAGAACAACACGCTTGCCTGCTACTGTTTCTTTTATTGCATTAAGCTTTATGCGAACAAGATTTTCACGCTCGCCCTGCGTTGGCTGAATGAATGTTCTTCCTACATATCTGTTTTTGATAAAACCTATACCGTAAGGTATTCCGCTTGCCTGTGAAAAACCAAGTGCAGCGTCAAGCCCTGAGTCAGGTACACCGATAACAACATCAGCCTCACAAGGACTTTCCTTATAAAGAAATTCACCAGCACGGAGCCTTGCGTGATGAACAGAATAACCCTCAATTATAGAGTCAGGTCTTGCAAAATAAACATATTCGAAAACACATATCTGCCCCTTTTGACCGCAATGTGTTGTAATAGAACGCAACTGATTATTCTCAATTACAACAATTTCACCAGGTTTGATATCTCTGATAAAATCTGCATTTATTGAATCAAGTGCACAGCTCTCACTTGAAACAACATAAGCACCAGTCTTTGTTTTTCCGAGGCATAAAGGTCTGAAGCCTGTCTTATCACGAGCAGCAATTAGTTTTCTTGGTGACATTACAACAAGTGAATAAGCACCCTTTACCTTGTACATAGCCTGTTCAACAGCCTCTTCAATTGAACCTGTTTCAAGACGTTTTTCAGTAATCGCATATGAGATTACTTCTGTATCATTTGTTGTGTGGAATATTCCACCATTGAGTTCATATTCTTCACGAAGTTCAGCAGCGTTAGTAAGATTTCCGTTATGAGCAATAGCCATAGGGCCTTTAACGTGTCTTACAACAAGTGGCTGTGTGTTTGTGCGGTTTGAAATACCAGTTGTTCCGTAACGAACGTGCCCGATAGCAATCTTACCTTGTCCAAGCTTTGCAAGAACATCTTTATTAAAGACTTCGTTTACAAGTCCGATATCCTTATGATGAGAGAAAATACCATCGTCATTTACAACAATACCACAGCTTTCCTGTCCTCTGTGTTGAAGTGCATACAAGCCATAATAAGTTGAAACAGCAACATCAGTACGTTCAGTGCTGTATATACCGAAAACGCCGCATTCTTCCTTTAATTTATCAAACATAAAAACCTCCAGATTTTTGGGAATAAACAATATTACGGGTAATGGATTCATTACCCGTCAATGCGGTTTTGTGTATTAT
>JAEWZG010000135.1 GCA_023395435.1 Bacillota bacterium | reverse complement strand
CTGAGGATACTACCCTTAAAGAAGTAATCGAAGCTGTTGAGGGTACATATATGCTAAACCGCTGTCTTGATGTGAATTACCCTTGCTCACGTGGAGCATCAGGCTCCTGCCGGTATCAGAAGGTTTTCAAGGAAATTTCAGATATTGTTGACAAAAAGCTTGAAGAATGCACCTTTGATAATCTTACCGATCTATAATTATAAAAAACGGAGGAATAATTTCCTCCGTTTTTATATTTGTTTAAGTTAACATTGTTGAAAATAATAACAACTTCTTATATTGTTTTAAAATGGATAAATAGTGCGTTTAACTAATTACTTTGAAATTTGCTTACGTCTTTTATCTTTAATAAACAAAATAATAGAAATTACTATTAATGCTAAAGCAATAAAAACGTAAGATAAGTATATGGCATATGTTTTTGTTAGTGAAAAAGAAGCAGACATCTCAGGATGACCTAATGCATAAATTACAAATCCCAACCCTCCAATAATCATTGCAGATCCTATGGTTAGAAAAATGTGTTTTATTTTCATAATAATCTCCTTTTTCATTAATTATGAAATGTTAAATAGTTGTTAGAATTTATGGTGAAGATGAGTGGACTTGAACCACCGACCCCCTGCATGTCAAGCAGGTACTCTGACCAGCTGAGCTACACCTTCATTTTTTGGTGGAGATGAGGGGGATCGAACCCCTGACCTCTTGAATGCCATTCAAGCACGCTCCCAACTGCGCTACACCCCCGAGTGAAATAATAATATCATAATATGATTAAAACGTCAATAATGCAAATACTAACATTTTATAAGTACTTCTGTGAGCCTTTGTGGTGGTTGTTTTCATTGACTTTCATTGGCTGAAATGTTATAATATTTTTGTTTAAACTTTCAATTTTCATATAGGGAATATTTATAATCATAAGAATTTTCTGATGATATAAAGTGCGTAAAATCATATGTCAACAGTAAAAATATAAAGGAGAAATTAATTATGAAAAAGTATTATATTGGTATTGACTTAGGTGGAACAAATATCTCAGCAGGTGTTGTTGATGAAGAATTTAATATTCTTTCAAAAGCAAAGACAAGGACAAATTGCCCTCGTGAAGCAAAGTTAATTGCAGATGATATGGCAAAAACAGCAATTGAAGCTGTAACAAAAGCTGGGATCTCAATAGATGACGTTGAATGGATAGGTGTTGGCTCACCAGGAACAGCAAATAGCGATACAGGAGTAATTGAATATTCAAATAACTTAGGCTTTTTAAATACACCACTTGCAGCTCTTATTCAGGAAACTATCATCAAGCCTGTATATGTTGAAAATGATGCAAATGCAGCTGCTTATGGTGAATTTCTTGCCGGTGCAGCAAAAGGCTCAAGCAGTGCTGTATGCATTACTCTTGGAACAGGAGTAGGCGGAGGAATCATAATTGATAAAAAAATCTACGCTGGCTTTAACTATGCTGGTGCAGAACTTGGCCATACTGTTATTGAGGTGGACGGAGCACAGTGTTCATGCGGAAGAAAAGGCTGTTTTGAGGCTTATTCATCAGCAACAGGTCTAATCAGAATGACAAAGGAAGCTATGGAAGCTGACAATTCAAGCAAAATGTGGGAAATGGTAAAGTCAGAAGAAGACGGAAGAGTAACAGGCCGCCTTGCTTTTGATGCTATGAGAGCAGGCGACAAGTCAGCAAAAGAAGTTGTGGACAAGTATATTAAATACCTCGCAGTAGGTCTTACAAATATGATTAATATTTTCCAACCTGAAATTCTTTGTATAGGTGGGGGAGTCTGCAACGAAGGTGATGCTTTATTGTTGCCAGTTAAAGAACTTGTTGCAAAGGAAGTTTACACAAAGAACTCACCTAAGAATACTGAAATTGTCATAGCAAAGCTTGGAAATGACGCTGGTATTATTGGTGCTGCATTCCTTGGGAAAGCAAAAAAATAATGAGAATGAGAGTTGATAATATGAAGATGCAAAAGATGTTTCTGTCAATTATAATGATTGCGTTAAGCTTGTTTCTTTTATCAGCTTGCAATAAATCTGAAAAAGAAAATTCAACTTTAGGTAACGGAATTAAAGGCGATTTTGAGTGGGAGTCTGTCGATAAGGAGTCTTTCACAATAAAGCTTTATTTCAAGGATAAGAAATTCAGTATGTATGATGTTGATGCAGGTAATCCGATGTTAAGCGGAAGCTATGTTATTGACGAGTCAGAAAAGACAATAACTATGAAATGCGATCCTGTCGATTTTGATCCACCAACAGAGTGGAAGGATTTTAAAGCTGAAGAAAGCACAATTTCATACGAATTAAGTGAAGATAAAAAGACGTTGACACTGACATTCAATGGTGCGTCTATTAAATTCATAAAGTAATAAAATTAGTTTTGTATAAAGGAGCAATAATGGATATTCTCTTGAAAAATGTTCTTGCGGTCGATAGTATACAAGGCTTTGAGAAGCTAACAGATATTGCAATAACTGACGGTAAGATATCTGCAGTGTCAGAAGATATTACCGAAAGTGCTGAAACTGTCATTGACGGAAAAGGCAAGCTTATGGTATGCCCTGGACTTTTTGATATGCATGTTCATTTTCGTGATCCTGGCTTCACTCAGCAGGAGGATATCATCACAGGAACAGCCTCTGCGGCAGCAGGTGGCTTTACTGGTGTTGCGTGTATGCCGAACACAAACCCACGCATTGACAGTGCCGAAACTATTGCATATATAATTGATAAAGCAAAGAACACTGGCGTTGACGTTTTCCCTGTTGCTTGTATTACAGAGGGAATGAACGGCAATCAGCTTTGCGATTATATAGCTTTAAAAAATGCAGGAGCAATTGCAATATCCGATGATGGAAGACCTGTTGAAAATGCTGAGCTTATGCGTCAGGCTCTCGAATTATCAAACGATAACGGACTTACAGTAATTTCTCATTGTGAGGATTTGAATATTATCGGCAAGGGAATAATGAACAAGGGCAAGACTTCACTTATTCTTGGCGTAGCGGGAATGGACAGAGCAAGCGAAGATTATATCACAGCACGTGAGATTGCACTTGCAGCATCATGTGATGCACATATTCACATTGCACACGTTTCAACAAAGGGAGCTGTTGAATTTATCAGAGATGCAAAGAAAAACGGTTATAATGTTACAGCTGAAACCTGCCCACATTATTTTACCTATACAGAAGAAAAGCTTTTAAGCCGTGATGCTGATTACAGAATGAACCCACCACTTAGAACCGAAGCTGACAGAAAGGCTATTCTTAATGCTGTCCTTGACGGAACGATAGATTGTATTGTTACCGACCATGCTCCTCACACAAAAGAAGCAAAAGCTGATTTTGAAAAAGCACCAAATGGCGTTGTTGGACTTGAAACTTCACTTGCTGTGGCTTTGACACAGCTTTATGAAACTAAAAAAGCTACTCTTACTGATATAGTGAGGCTTATGAGTGAAAATCCAAGAAAGGTTTTAAAGCTTGAACCTTTGACCATAAAAGAAGGTAGCGTCGCTGATCTTACTATTGTTGATCTTGATAAAATATGGATTGTTGAACCACAGAAGCTTTTATCAAAATCAAAAAACTCTGTCTTTAAGGGTGAAAAGCTTAAAGGCAAGGTTAAATACACAATATCAAAAGGCAAAATAATATTCGCCGATAAATAATTTAAGAGAGGGTTGACACTATGGGTATTTTCAAAAAATTATTCCGATTAGATAATTCAGATATTGTTGATGATATCAATGAGGTTAAAAAAATTGAGAAAATTTCACAGGATGATGAAGCAGATGGAAATGCTGTTGAGTGTACCTGCGATAGTGACAATCAAATTCCAGAAATGCCTATCGAAGAGTTGGTAGAAGAACTTACTGAGGATGGCGAGTTATCCTACGATGAGTACGACAAGGTTTGTTGCCCTGAATGTGGTGAATATCTTGGCGAAGGCGTAACAGTATGCAAAACCTGTGGTTATGGAAAAATAACTGCAAGTATAGTATGCCCTAACTGTGGAAAAAATGATGAAGACCATCTCGGTTTTTGCTCATATTGTGATTATGAGTTTGATACGAAGAAATAAAAAGAAACTTATGTCTTAAATACAATACTATTATTTACATAAATTAAAAGTCAGTTCAAATAATATTTTAAAGGAGAAATCAGATGTCATTCAACAGACTAATTGAAAAAATTGCTGAAACACAAAATCCAACAGTAGTAGGGCTTGACCCGAAGATTGATTATGTGCCTGAATTTATCAAGCAGAAATATTTCTTAAAGTATGGTGAAACCTTAAAAGGTGCAGCAAGAGCAATCGGATGCTTCAACCGTGAAATAATTGATGCAATTTCTGATGTTGTTCCAGCTATTAAACCACAGTCAGCATACTATGAGATGTATGGCTATGAAGGTGTAAAGGTTCTTTATAAGACCATAGAATATGCAAAGGAAAAAGGCATGTTTGTTATGGTTGATGGAAAGAGAAATGACATTGGTGCTACTATGGAAGCTTATACAACAGCTTACCTTGGTCTAACTAAAATTCAGAACAATTCCTTTGAGGCTTTCGGTGCAGATGCTCTCACAGTAAACGGCTATCTTGGAACTGATGGAATTTCTCCACTAATAAATGCTTGTAATGAGTATGACAAGGGTATATTTGTACTTGTTAAGACTTCAAATAAATCTTCTGGCGAATTACAGGACAAGCTTATCGGTGATAAGACTGTTTATGGCGTAATGGGCGATATGTGCGAGGAATGGGGAGCACAGGCAATGGGCAAATATGGATATTCTTCTGTTGGTGCAGTTGTTGGTGCAACATATCCAGAACAGCTTGAAGAAATGCGAAAAGCCTTGCCACATACCTTCTTCTTAGTACCAGGCTATGGTGCCCAGGGTGGCGGAGCAGAAGGCGTTGCTAAGGCATTCGATAAAAACGGACTCGGTGCAATTGTTAATTCTTCAAGAGCAGTAATGTGCGCTTATCAGAAGGAAGGCTGTGACCAAAAGGAATTCGCAGCAGCAGCTCTCCGTGAAGTTATCAGAATGAAAAAAGACATTATGACATATGTTAAGAAAATTACATTATAATTTTATAGAAAACTTGAGGTGAAAAAATGAGATACACTCAGGGCAAGTATCCAATTATCAATAAAATATCAATAGCAAAGGGAATGTATGATATGACAATCCTCTGCAAGGAAATTGCTGAAATTGCAGTACCTGGGCAGTTTGTTCATATTCTGGCTGACGGACATACACTCAGAAGACCTATTTCCATTGCTTCAATTGATAAGGAAAAGGGAACAATCCGCATTGTCTTTGAGGTAAGAGGTAAAGGTACCAAAGAAATTGCAAAGAAGAATGTCAATGAAATTATTGATATGGTCGGACCTCTCGGTGGTCGTGGTTTTAAACTTCTTGATAAAGAGAAAAAGGTTGTGTGTATCGGCGGTGGAATAGGAACTCCTCCAATGCTTGCTCTTTGTGAATATTATGGGAAGAATTCTACTATGATAAGCGGCTTCAGGAATGCTTCAATAGCAATTCTTCAAAAGGATTTTGAAGATACTGGTGCAAACACAATTCTTTGCACAGATGATGGAACAGCCGGCAAAAAGGGCTTTGTTACTGAAGCTTTAAAAGAATATATAGCTAATGAAAAGCCAGATATGATATATGCCTGTGGACCTCATCCAATGCTCAAAGCAATTGTTGCTATCGCTGATGAAAATGAAATTGAAACTCAGGTATCACTTGAAGAGAGAATGGGCTGTGGTGTTGGTGCTTGTCTTGTATGTGCTTGCAAAACTGTCAGAAATGGCGAAGAATATATGGCTCATGTTTGTCAGGACGGTCCGGTGTTTAACAGTAAGGAGGTTATCTGGTAATGGCTGATTTATCTGTTAAAATTGCAGGTGTTGAATTCAAGAACCCTGTTATCCCTGCATCAGGTGCTTTCGGTTACGGAAGAGAATACGAACGTTTCTATCCACTTTCAAAGCTTGGCGGAATAAGTGTAAAAGGTACAACAATAACAAAACGCCCAGGTAATCCAGTACCTCGTATTGCTGAAACTCCAGCAGGAATGCTTAATTCTGTCGGACTTCAGAATCCTGGAATTGATCATTTTATAAAGCTTGAGTTGCCAAACCTTAAGACGAAGGATACTGTTATTATTTCAAATATAGCAGGTTCAACTATAGATGAATGTGTTGAAATTGCAAGAAAGCTTGATCCAACTGATGTCGATATGATTGAGCTTAATATATCCTGCCCGAATGTAAAAGAAGGCGGAGTTGCATTTGGTACAACCTGTGAGGGTGCAGCAGGTATAACAAAACAAGTTCGTTCTGCTACAAAAAAGCCACTTATTGTAAAGCTTTCCCCTAATGTAACTGACATTGCTTCCATAGCAAAAGCTGTTGAGGCTGAGGGTGCTGATAGCGTTTCACTCATAAACACTCTCCTCGGAATGAAAATTGATATAAACTCCCGCAGACCTATTTTAAAGAACAATGTCGGTGGACTTTCAGGCCCGGCGGTTTTCCCTGTTGCCGTAAGAATGGTATGGCAGGTTGCGAATGCAGTTAAAATTCCTGTTATAGGAATGGGCGGAATTTCAACATGGGAGGATGCCGTAGAAATGATTCTTGCTGGCGCAAGCGCAATTCAAGTCGGTGCTGCAATCTTCACAAATCCTTATGCACCGCTTGAAATAATCGACGGACTTAACAAGTACCTCGACGATAAGAAGATAGAAAAATTATCAGAATTAACAGGCAAGGTTCAGCCTTGGTAAAGACAAAGGAATGAAAATATGACCACAGTATATTTAGTAAGACACGCAGAGGCAGAAGGTAATATATCAAGAGTGTTTCAGGGGAGAATTGACTGCGGAGTAACCGAAAAAGGCTACACACAGCTTAACGCTCTTTCTGAACGCTTTAAGGATATAAAGCTTGACGCTGTTTATTCAAGCCCACTTATCAGAACTATTGAAACAGCAAAGGCTGTCAACAAATATCATAACCTTGAGATTAATAAGGTTGACGGACTTATGGAAATCAATGGCGGATTGTTTGAAGGTCAGCTTTGGGAGGAACTTGCTGAACTTTTCCCAAAGGCTCACGACTTATGGCTTAATCATCACCATAAGTTTGAAATTGAACAAGGCGAGAGTATGCGTGAGGTTTATGACAGAATGAAAACCTCTGTGCTTGAAATTGTTCAGGCTAACAAGGATAAGACAGTTGCAATTGTATCACACGGTTGTGCAATAAGAAATTTTCTTTGCTTTGCAAATAAAGTGAATTTTGAAGAGCTTAGTACTCTTGACTGGTGCGAAAATACCGGAGTATGCAAGCTTATATTTGATGATGACCTTAATCCAAGTATAATTTATCAGAATGATGCAAGTCATCTTGATGAAAAGAATTTGACTATTGCATATCAGGACTGGTGGAAGAAATAGCAGAAGGAGAAACATAATGAAAATATTGGCTGTCGACTTCGGCGATGCAAGAACGGGACTTGCAGTATGCGACAAAACTGAATTTCTTGCTTCTCCTGCTGGCGTAATTCATGAGCGTAACTTTGAAAATTGTGTTCAGAAGGTTGCTGATAAGGCAAAGGAGCTTGAAGCTGAAGGCATCGTTGTAGGCTACCCAAAGAATATGAATGGAACAATCGGCCCAAGGGCAGAAAAATGCGCCTTGTTTGCTGAAAAGCTCAAAGCACTTGTTGATATGCCTGTTGAACTATGGGACGAGCGAAGCACAACAGTTTCTGCACATAATATTTTAAATGAAACCAACACGAGAGGGAAGAAGCGTAAGGCTGTAGTTGATGCTGTTGCGGCGACTATTATCC
This sequence comes from Bacillota bacterium, assembly GCA_023395435.1. Taxonomy (GTDB): domain Bacteria; phylum Bacillota; class Clostridia; order Oscillospirales; family Ruminococcaceae; genus SZUA-444. The sequence goes on along the minus strand of JAEWZG010000135.1, from coordinate 2,354 downwards.
TCGAAAGCTATTTAGGATACAGAAAAACTAAGGCTAATCAGTCTTAGCAAAAAGCTCTCTTATCCCTATAATAATCAAAAAGACTGCAAAAAGCTTTGACAGTATATCTGAGCCAAGTTTGTTTGCCAGATGGCTTCCGATAAAAACTCCAATCGTTCCGCAAATAATAGGCGGGGCGATTTTTTTCCATTCTATAAGCTTATTTTTTGTGTGAATAATTAGCGAGATTATCGCAATAGGTATGAAAAAAATAAGGTTTATCCCTTGGGCGGATAACTGATTAACTCCTGCAAAAGCTGATAAGTAAATTATCAGCACCATTCCACCACCAAGTCCCATTGAAGCGAATATTCCCGTTAGGAAGGAGACAATAAGTATGACTATAAAATTCATCTGAGCAACATCCTTACCCCTGAAAAAATCATTATAGCACCAAAAACTCTCTTCAAAAGCTTTGTCGGAATTTTCTTAAGTAACATGCATCCAAGAAATGCTCCTGCTATTCCACCTGGGATGAATTTTAAAGCGTCGCTGAATTGAAAGCTTCCGCTTTTAAGGTACAATATTGTTGTAACAATGCTTAATGGAAGGATTATTGCAATAGAAGTAGCATGTGCCTTATGGGGTTCAATTTCTGCTTTTTCAAGAAGTGGAACAACAATCATTCCTCCACCTGAACCGAATATACCATTTAAAATCCCAGTGACAAGGCCGAGTAAATATAGATAAAATTTTTTCATTTAATCTCCAGAACGTTTTTAATTAGTATCTGTAAAGAAAAAATATATATTCAGGATAGAAAACTATTAAGGTAATTTCGTAATTGGATTTAACTTTACTGATATTCTTAATTCATAATCAGTAATAATATGTGAAGGATATAATGACGACCGCAAAACTCACAGAAAAAAATAAATTATTAACACCATTTCCATATAAAACATAAAAATACAAAAACAAAAAGCACCCTGATAAAATCAGAGTGCTAATTTTTTATGTATACCACCTTGCCGTCGCATAGTATATAAAACCCGCACAAGGCAGGGTGGGTAAAACAGCCTGAAGTTTTCACGCTCCCTTCGTCCACCAAATGGTGGGAGGTCTGCAATCCATTCCAGAGTCTGAATCCCGTTTAAAGAGTGTTGGATTATATGAACTATGCTTGATCGTACAAGGCAGAAAGTTTTTCTATGACTTAATTATATCACTGCAATATTATAAAATCAATGGAAACTTAATCCTATGTTTTATTCGTGGTGACAGCCACAGTCGCAGCCTTCATCGTCACAATCGCAATCACCTTCGCAACCGCAATCTTCGAACATTTCTTCAATTCTCTTCATGAACATAGCGCCGATTTTGTCAAATTCAGCATCGTCATCAATAGAAGCAAGAATTTCTTCATCGCCTTCAATCTGTGATTTAAGAATAACAAGGTCTCCGTCAGATTCAAGGAGCTCGTCAGGGTTCTCACTGTATGGAACAAGAGCAAAATATCTCTCTCCATCGCATTCAAGTGCATCGAGCATTTCAAAAGTTTGCTCTTTACCTTCTTCATCAACTAAAGTGTATAAATCAGGTGTGTAATCTAATTCTTCTGACATAATCAGCCCTCCAGTAATTTTTTCTGTGCAACATTAATATTATACCCATAAAAAATAAATAAGTCAATATTTATATTGTTAAATATAAAATGTACAACTTTTTTAAATAATTTTGAAAAAAACTATTGACATTGACCAAATGGTGTGGTATATTATAGACAAGGAAAAACAAAATCCTTATAAAGACAAAGAAAAGAATAACACATAGGTTAAATCATTTCTGGTCTTAATTTAAAAGAAAGGGAGCGAGTCCAATGGATACTACAGAAACGCAGCAGATCCGAGCATCCTTGAGGGTTTGCACAACTTTTGAGTATTAGAAACAATCGTATGATCAATGATCATCAAAGTTTCAACTAAATGTGTTTATACATTATAGGTTGTGAATCAACAAGGGGCTCGAAGGACGACAAAATTTAGTTAGGAGCGAGTCCGATGGGTAATCGTTAGAAATTAATGGAAGATTACAAAATTTATTATGAGGGTGAGTCCTATGCAGCATTAGTCATTTAAAACTTCCAATATCTAATGAAAAGGTGGTTCCAATGAAGTAAAATTTAAGATTCCGAATTGTTATTTAATGTGTCTATAAATTAAGTAAAGACCAGAATATTTAATCAACTGTATTCGGAACAATTAATCAATTAAATCTCAATAATACGATTGGGAGTGATGCTTTTGAATGTTAATTTATCAAGCTTACTGGAGTTGAGAAAAATTAATTAGTCAGGAGTGATTCCACCAGAATAT
>JAEWZG010000107.1 GCA_023395435.1 Bacillota bacterium | reverse complement strand
ATATCAGCAACCAGTGGAATTGAAATCTTAGATTTGATTGCTGGAATAAGTTGAACAGCATTTTTATCTGGAATTGAAACTCTTAATATCTCGCAACCAGCTTTTTCAAGTTCAATAGCTTGTTTTACATTGTTTTCAATATCATCTGATGGAATATTCAGCATAGATTGAATATATATTTTGCTTCCGTCGAGTGTAAATCTACCTACCTTCACAGGAATAACATTGCGTTTCAATCTTATTACCACCTTTAAATTAACTTAATTATATCATTAAATGTTACTATTACCATTAGAACCATTAATAAAGCAAGACCAATAAAATGAACCATACCCTCGTGCTCTGGTTTTACCGGCTTACCTCTTACTCCTTCAATAATCAGGAACATAATTCTGCCACCATCAAGTGCGGGTAAAGGAAGAAGATTGAAAATACCAACATTAATCGTAATAAATGAAGCAAGATATAATAAATTCTGCATCATTTCTGCAAAGTTTGCTGAATTTGAAGGCTTCATTGAGTCACCAATTACACTAACAATTCCGACAGGTCCTGACATATCATTAAGCCCATACTTGCCTTTAATTAAATCGCCAAGTGATATCCATATAGTTTTTGCTGTAGATATTGTGTCTTTAAAAGTATGTGACAGTACAGCACCTACATTTTTTTTATCTTTTGTAACAGCAAAATCGATATGAATCTTACCCTTTCCGTTTTGACCTTTATCTTTTAATAATGTTACTCCTGAAAGATTAATTTTTTTACCGTCTCTTACAACAACCATATCAAATATACCATCCTTATCTGTTGTAAAACAATAAGAAAGATCGTTGATTGTAAGAATTCTCATGCCATTAACTTTAACAATTTTATCGCCTACATTAAGACCGGTTTCATGAGAAGAAGCATTCTTTGCAAAGCCACTTATTTTAGGTATAAGCAGATTTTCACTTGTTGAAACCATAATAAGTACTATAACTAAACCTAAAATTATGTTCATTACAGCACCAGCAACACAAATAAGTATACGCTGATATACTGGCTTTTTACAGAGTGCGCGTGAATCATCGCTTGATTCATCTTCACCTTCCATAGAGCAGAAGCCGCCTATAGGAAACAAACGCCATGAATATTGAGTTTCCTTCTTCTTTTTTTTAAGAATTACGGGACCCATACCAATCGAAAACTCATTAACTTTTACGTTACAGGCTTTAGCAACTAAAAAGTGACCAAGTTCGTGAATTGCAATAATCAGACCAAAAATAAGAATAGCTATAATAATACTCATAATAAACCTCTTAACATTAAATATTGCTTAAAACAAATTCTCGTGCAGACTTATCCGCTTCAAAAATATCAGCTACAGATTCAATATCTTTTCTTTTTATAGTCATAATAGCTTTTTTTACAAGCTCACCGATTTTTAAGAAAGAAATTTTACCGTCAAGGAATAATCTTACTGCCTCTTCATTTGCACCATTTACAACAGCTGGAGATGTTCCTCCTAATTTTATTGCCTCAATACAACTTGTAAGGCAATCAAAAGTTTCAAAATCCGGTTTCTTGAATGATAATGTACCATAATCAGTAAGTGATAATCTTTTTGTCGGGCATGATACTCTGTCAGGATACAAAAGAGCATACTGTATCGGTATCTTCATATCCGGGACACCCATCTGAGCAATAACTGAATAATCTTTATACTCAACTGCTGAATGAACAACGCTTTCACGATGAACAACTATTTCAATCTGATCGGGTTTCAAATCAAAAAGCCACATAGCCTCAATAAATTCAAGGCCTTTATTCATAAGTGTTGCTGAATCAATAGTGATTTTGTTACCCATTGACCAGTTTGGATGATTAAGAGCATCTTTAACTAAAACATGTTGTAAGTCATCTTTTGTTTTTCCAAAGAATGGACCACCAGATGCAGTAAGAATTATTCTATTAAGTTGATCTTTTTTATTCCCCTGAAGACATTGAAAAATAGCAGAATGTTCACTGTCGACAGGTAAAATTTTTATGTTTTTATCTTTTGCAATTTTTGTTACAATTTCTCCACCAACAACAAGAGTTTCTTTATTAGCTAAAGCAAGTGTTGTTTTCTTATTCAAAGCTTTTATCGTTGGTAAAAGCCCAACCATCCCAACAACAGAATTCAACATAATATCGACATTATCCATTAAAGCAATTTCGCACAATCCATCCATTCCACAAATTACTTTTATGGCAGTATCAGATAATCTTTTCTTTAAATCAAGATATTTATCTACATTGTATATACAAACAACTTTAGGATTGAATTCTCTTGCCTGCTGCTCAAGAAGTTTTACATTTGTACTTGCTGCAAGTGCTTGTATATTAATATTATGCGCTCTTGCGACATCTAATGCCTGTGTTCCAATAGAACCTGTTGAACCAAGAATAGAAATATTTTTCATTTACATAACCTCAATATAATTTGAAAAAAAGAGCTAACTTTTAGGATAGCTCTCTTTATTGTTTATTGAATTAGTGTGATATACTTTGTTGCAAGGCTCATAAAAGGAACAACAAAAAGTACGCTATCAAATCTATCAAGAACGCCACCGTGACCTGGCATTATGTTTCCATAATCCTTTATGTTGCATTGTCTTTTTAAAAGCGAAGCTGATAAATCGCCAAGCAAGCCGAGTAGTGAGCATATTGCTCCAAGAATACCTATAAAAATATAATTAATTTCAATAGGATTTCCGTCTTTCTGACACAGATATGAATACAGCATACCTATACCAACAAAAAGCAAAGCATTAGTAATTGTTCCACCAATTAAGCCTTCAACTGTCTTTTTAGGACTAATATTCGGGCATAATTTGTGCTTGCCGAAAAATGTGCCTGCAAAATATGCTCCAGTATCTGCAAGCCATGCACCACATAGAGATAATATCAATAGAAATAAACCGTGGTCAGTATCTGACAGCATTAGTTCAAGTAGAGAATTCATAGCAAGTGTTATCAAAATACTTATTGATAACATTACACAAAGCTTTTCAAAAGAAAGCTTTTTATACTGCATTAAAAAAGTAATAAATATTGCAATGATACATATTATTAAAAATGAATATCTATATTCTTTTAAATCTTTATATAAAAATATCGGTGTTACAAAAGAAAAAATAAAGCATATAGATGTTGTTGACTTAAATTCAAGGCAATTAAGGGCTGTGAATACTTCAAACAACATAATGCTTGAAAAAGCAGAAATGGCAATATATATTAATATCGTATCATGTAGAAATAAAATTACTGCTGCTAAAATTATTGCAACTATAGCAGATATTATACGGGTTTTCACTGGTTAAACTCCTCCAAATCTTCTGCATCTTTCGGAATAGCTTTGTATGGCATCATCAAAATCTTTTTTTGTAAAATCAGGCCATAAGATGTCAGAAAAGTACAATTCAGCATAAGCTGATTGCCAAATCAAAAAATTGGATATTCTCATTTCTCCGCTTGGTCTTATAATCAGATCAACGTCAGGAATATCTTTTGTATACATACAGGAATTAATAATATCTTCATCAATATCTTCAGGCTTAATAAAACCATCCTTGACCATTTTCGCAATACTCATCATGCTGTGAATGAGTTCATCCCTGCCGCCATAATTTATAGCAATAATAAGTGTCATTGCATCAAAATCTTTAGAATCTTCTTCAAGCTTGAGCATTTTATTTTTTAGGTTGTCAGATAACTTAGATTTATCACCAATAAAAATAACACGTACATGTTCTTTTATGTGTTCTCTGACATCGTCAAGATACTTATCAAATAAATCCATAATGCTTTCTACTTCTTCTTTTGGTCTTTTCCAATTTTCAGTAGAAAAAGCGTAAAATGTGATATATTTAATACCAATTGCTTTAGCATATTTTGTTATTGTTTTAAATGTTTTTGCTCCTTCACGGTGTCCATATTTACGGGGTTTTCCACGCTTTTTTGCCCATCTGCCGTTCCCGTCCATAATTATACCAACATGAGTTGGTAAACATAATTCCATGTTATTATTTGCAGCAATTTTCAAAAAAATTCCTCCAAATTATTTATATTGACATAATTTCTTTTTCTTTTTCAGCAACTACATCATCAATAACTTTAGTAAATTTATCAGTAAGATTCTGAACATCTTTTTCGCAGGTCTTTAAATCGTCTTCGGTTATTTCGCTATTTTTTTTCATTGCTTTGAATTTTTCAATAGCATCACGTCTGATTGAACGGATAGCAACTTTGCTTTCTTCTCCATATTTGCTTACTTCCTTAACAAGCTCCTTACGACGTTCTTCAGTAAGCTGTGGGAAAGTAATACGAAGAACTGAACCGTCATTGGTTGGATTAATACCAAGATCAGAAGCCTGAATTGCTTTTTCTATCATTGAAAGAGCAGATTTGTCCCAAGGTTGAATAACAAGAATTCTTGCTTCGGCAACAGAAATTGCTGCCATCTGATTAATTTGTGTTGGTGATCCATAATAATCGACGTGAATTTTATCTAAAACTGCTGGGTTAGCTCGTCCAGCTCTAATAGTTGCAAGTTCATTTTTAAGTGCATTTACTGATTTCTCCATTTTTTCTTTAGCAATATTCATCTGTTCTTTCATAAAATTACTCTCCTTTTACTAATGTACCAATATTACTACCTACTACTGCATCATAAATATTATCCGGTCTATTGAGATTAAACACCAAAATAGGAATATTGTTATCTTTACAAAGTGTTGCGGCTGTGCTATCCATTACAGCAAGGTCTTTAACAAGAATATCATTAAATGTTAAAGTATTATACTTTACAGCATCGTCAAATTTATTAGGATCTTTATTGTAAACCCCGTCAACCATTGTAGCTTTAAAGAAAATATCAGCTTCAATTTCAGCCGCTCTTAATGCAGATGCTGTATCTGTTGAGAAAAATGGATTACCTGTACCACATCCGAAAATAACAACTCTGCCCTTTTGCATGTGTCGCATTGCACGATTCCTAATATAAGGTTCAGCAACTTGCTGCATTGAAATTGCTGTTTGAACTCTTACAATTACACCTAAGTTCTCAAGAACATCTGCAACAGCAAGAGCGTTCATAGTTGTAGCAAGCATGCCCATGTGATCTGCTCTTGTTCTATCCATAGCACCACTTGTTCTACCACGCCAGAAGTTACCGCCACCAACTACAATGGCAATTTCAACACCTATGTCAACACATTTTTTAATACTAACGCAAATATCATTTATTACCGAATAATCCAAACCAAATTTCCTGTCGCCCGCAAGTGCTTCTCCGCTCAATTTCAGAAGAATTCTTTTGTACTTTGGCTCCATTTAAACACATCCTTTTAAAGAGTTAATGAATAATTATCATTAAACATTCTCATATTATTTTACTATAAAACCAAACTTATGTAAAGTACATTTGAGAATTTTTATGCTTTTAATATTTTATGTATTAAGTAAAAGCCTAATATGAATTAGTTATAAAAAACAGCTCACTTATAGAGCTGTTTTTTATAACTATTTTTTATCAATCCACTTTGCTTCAGATTCATGACGTTTTGGACGTGCCATTAGATCTGTAAGTGCTTTTTTTACGTCTTTTCCATTAAACAAAACACTATATAACTGTTCTGTTATTGGCATTACAACATTTTCCTTTTGTGCAAGTTCATAAGCAACCTTTGCACACCAATAGCCCTCTACTGTTCCAACCTGTTCAACAGCTTCTTGTGGATTAATTCCCTGTCCAATCAATATTCCGGCACGTCTATTTCTGCTATGCATACTTGTGCAGGTTACGATAAGATCACCAATTCCAGTTAATCCAGCAAATGTATCTGCTCTTGCACCTAAAGCAACGCCAAGACGAGCAATTTCTGCAATACCTCGTGTCATTAAAGCAGCTTTTGTGTTATCTCCATATCCCATACCATCGCAAATTCCGGCACATAATGCTATAATATTTTTTAATGAACCGCCAAGTTCACAACCTATTATATCATCGCTTATATATATTCGGAATGAATCGTTTGATAATGTGTCCTGAACATAATAAGCTGCATTGATATCAGTGCTTGCAACAACAATTGTTGTTGGCATTGACATTACAACCTCTTCAGCGTGAGATGGACCAGAAAGTGCAGTAATACTGTTTTCAGGAAATTCTTGCTGAAGAATAACGCTGAGTCTGTTAAAGGTTTCATCCTCAAGACCTTTACCTGTATTGAGAATTATAGTTTCTTTCGAAATATAAGGAACAGCCATTTTTGCTACTTTTCTTAAGAAACGTGAAGGAATAGCAAAAACAACTAAATCTTTTCTTTTAATATTAGATATATCTGTAGTCAGTTCTATATCGGTTGAAATCTTATGACCTGGTAATAATTTTTTATGCTCGCCATCTCTTTTAATTGCTTCAATCTCATCGGCAAAAGCTGACCAAACTGTAACATTATGACCATATTTATGCATCATAACAGCAAGGCTTGTACCAAATCCACCAGAACCTAAAATAGCTATATCTGCCATAATTACATCTCCTGTTTTCTTTTGAAAGTAAATTTATTTTCAGTACCATTTTTAAGTCGCTGAATATTTGCTCTGTGCATATAGATTATTATGATTGAAATTAAAAGAGCAAAGCCGGCATCTATCAATGGTGCATCAAAATACCTCATTGACTGAGTTATATAAGTAATTATTGGATAAGCAATTGCTGCTAAAATTGATGATACTGATACATATCTTGTTATATATAGAATTAATGCAAAAAAAGGAATAACTATAACAAATGTAAGTGGATCGAGGGCAAGCAACGTTGTTGCCGCCATTAATACGCCTTTTCCGCCCTTAAATCCATAGTATAATGGGAAAATATGACCAAGAAATGCTGAAATACCAGCACAGTAGCCGACTATCAATGTATTGTCAACTCCAAAAAGGTGAGCAATAAGTCTTCCAACTAATACAGCAATTATGCCTTTTAGAAGGTCACAAATAAGTGTGACAAGTGCAGGGCTTTTACCGAAAACTCTATGAACATTAGTAAGTCCAGCGTTTTTGCTACCATAATTCCTTATGTCTACTTTTTTCCATACTTTGATTACAATAATTGATGAATTAAGACTGCCAATCAAATAGCCTATTATAACTGAAATAATAATTGAAATTGTAATATATAAATTCAAGTAAAGCACTCCTCTATTTATAATCGTCTTTTCCACGTTCACGAACTATAAAACGAACAGGTGTTCCTTCTAGTCCGAATGTTTCACGAATCTGATTTTCTATATATCTTTGATATGAGAAATGGAACAGGTCAGCTCTGTTTACAAAAGCAACAAATGTCGGTGGTTTTGTTGAAGGCTGAGTCATATAATAAATTTTTAATCTCTTTCCTTTGTCAGAAGGTGGCTGAACTCTTGCAGTTGCATAAGCAAGAATATCATTAAGCTTACCTGTTGAAATTCTTATTGAATTCTGATCATTTACGAATTTAATAAGTTCATAAAGCTTTTCTATCCTCTGCCCTGTTTTTGCAGAAATAAATAGGAATGGAACATATGACATAAAACTAAATTGTTCAGAAAGGTTCTTTCTGTACTCATCCATTGTGTTAGTTTCTTTCTCAATAAGATCCCATTTGTTCACAGCAATAATGCAAGCTTTTCCCTGCTCATGAGCATAACCGGCAACCTTTGAATCCTGCTCGGTAAATCCTACTTCAGCATCAATTACAATTACAGCAACATCTGCTCTATCAACTGCCATATATGAACGGAGAACACTATAACGTTCAATAGTTTCAAGAACTTTTGATTTTTTTCTTATACCAGCAGTATCAATAAATACGAATTTTCCACATTCGTTTTCTATAACGGTATCAGTTGCATCACGGGTTGTTCCAGCAATATCAGAAACGATTACTCGCTCCTCACCGGCAATTTTATTAATTATTGATGACTTCCCGACATTAGGCTTTCCTATAATGGCAACCTTAATGTAGTCCTCACCATAATCTTCTTCATGTTCAGCAGGAAGATAATTTAATACTTCGTCAAGAAGATCCCCAGTACCATGACCATGAGCAGCTGAAACACCAATAGGATCACCAATTCCTAAATTATAAAATTCATAGAATTCAGCTGGTGGTTCACCGAGGGTATCACATTTATTTACACATAAAATTACGGGTTTGCCTGATTTCTGGAGCATCGCAGCGACTTCATAGTCGTTTGCTGTAACGCCACATCTGATATCAGTAACAAGAATTATTACATCTGCTTTTGCAATAGCAAGCTCTGCCTGTCTTCTCATCTGTGAAAGAATAACATCATCAGAGTTAGGTTCAATACCTCCGGTATCCACAAGCATAAACTCGTGATTAAGCCACTCACATTTTGAATATATTCGATCTCTTGTAACACCTGGTGTATCTTCAACAATTGAAAGTCGTTGACCTATTAGCTTATTAAAAAGTGTAGATTTACCTACATTAGGTCTTCCAACGACTGCTACAACTGGTAATGCCATTTTTTCAACTCCTTTTCTATTAGTTTGTCAGTATATCTAACAATTCACTTCCATTATTATTTATAACTTTAATTTTAATATCTAGTTCTTTTTCTACTTGCGAAACTGTGTAATCATCAAGGAAAATATCACTATCCTGCTTTAGCATTACAGAAGGAATAACAAGAAAATCGCCAAGATCCTTGCCCTTAAGCTGTTCTATTAAATCAGTTCCAGTAATTAAACCAGCAACAGTAATATTCTCACCAAAATAATTATTTTTAATAGCATAGACTTTACAATCAAGATTATGCCATTTTTCTTTTGTTTTTTCAATAAGTGAAGAAATTGTATCAAAAGCAGCATAACCAGTAGCTATTGATAATTTATTATTTGTATCTTCAATTTCAGTATTATTTAAAGCATCACTAAACTCATTTATAAGTACTCTGATAAGACCAACACCGTTTTCATACTGAGGATAACCTTCATAATATTCTTCGTCTGGTATATCTCTTTTTGCCTTCAAATAAAACTCATCGGCAGTAAAAGCAAGCCGTGTACCATGCTTTTTTAAAAACTCTATTTGTTTTGATTCTATCAAGTCCAACGCAACTGCTGCGGTATCTTGTGTAAAAGGTTCAATCTGGTATAAACCCTCTCTGTATTTTGACAAACCAACTGGCACAATAGCAACAGACTGAACCGCAGGATATAATTCTGAAAGATCATTTAAAGTTCTTTCAAGTTCTTTACCATCATTTAAATTTGGACAAAGAACAATTTGACAATTCATAGTTATTCCCGAATCAGCGAGTTTTTTTAAATACTTGAGTTTCTCACCAGCAAAACGATTTTTCATTATTTTAACTCGCAATTCTGGATTTGTAGTATGAACAGAAACATTTATATTAAGATGCATTTTAATTATTCTATCAATATCGCTATCTTTAAGATTTGTAAGTGTAACATAGTTACCATGCAGGAATGATAATCTTGCATCATCATCCTTAAAGTAAAGGGTATCACGCATACCTTTTGGCATCTGATCAATAAAACAAAAAACGCACTTATTTGTACAGGATTGTTTTTCATCCATTAAATAACTTGAAAATTCAAGCCCAATATCGTCGTATTCACTTTTTTTAATAGAAACATCTTTTATTTTATCCTGTCGTTTAAACTCAACTTTTACCCTATCTTCAGCAATATAAAACATATAATCGAGAACGTCATGTATATCATTATCATTTATTTTCAGCAAGATGTCATCAGCTTTAATTTTTGCCTTATCTGCCAGAGAATGCTTGACGACAGATGTAATTTTAACAGCCATAAATTCCTCCTGAAAAATGATAATTGTTAAAAAAAAGAGAAGGATTTCTCCTCCTCTTATTTTTGAAGAAGACGTTATTACGCTTCTTTCTTAATAACCTGAACACCTTTATAAAATCCGCATTCCTTACAAACTCTGTGAGGTACAGTAAGAGCTCCACAGTTTGTACATTTGCTGAAAGCTGGTGCATCTAATTTCCATACAGCTGAACGTCTTTTATCACGTCTTGCTTTGGATACTTTTCTCTTTGGTACTGCCATTTTCGGCACCTCCTTATATATCGGGTATGTTAAAACTAATTTAACTGTTACGACTATTCTTTTGAGCAACCACAGTCTAAAATGTTTTTGTTATTACCACACTTTGAGCATAAACCTTTACAGTCATCACTACAAAGTATTTTTGACGGTAGTTGTAGTAAAATATCAGAAATAGCCAATTCGTCTAAATTGAGTATGTTATCAGGACATTCTATATATTCATCATCATCGTGGTTAGTGGAACGAACCAATAAATGATAAAAATTATAAGAATATTCACGATCAAACTCATTAAGACATCTGTCGCAATTCAGCTTCATCGTAAATTTAACAGAATAGTCAAGTTTAACTATTCCTGCCCTATTTACAAGGGTGCCATTTATTGCAATTGGAGAAATAAATGGGTAACTTTCATATTGCTTAAGATTGTCAAGAGAAATGTCATATTCAAATGATTTAAAATCCCCTGATATGTCAAAGAGCTGTTTTAATTGTAATACCATTATTTCACCTCAGAACATCACAAATTATATTATATCTGTTAAATTTATAAATGTCAACAGTTTTTAAAAATTTGATGTTAAGTAAGTATTAATTAATGAATGCTTTTACACTGTCTGGAAGATCACAGTCGTCAGCAGAAACTGTAAATACAATTTTAATGTCTTTTGAAATCTTATCAATTTTCTGAAGAAGTGTTCCGAGAGCGTCAAAGTCCTTGCCACCGATTTTCAGAATAGAGTCAACAAATACTTCGCATATATCAAAGTTTCCAGCAAACATACCAGCAATAAAACCATAAAACGCATCATAACCGTTAATGTCGTATTCTTCAACATCAGCAAGTCTTACCGAGTGAGGAATATCATAAGTAAGCTTTGCACCCTTTTCGATACAAACAATATTACCTTTAGATGCTTTTGCATCAGCATTGATCATATCGATCAGAATTTTAGTTTTGCCTGTTCCCTTTTTTCCTGTTATTAATTTAATCATAATAACACTCCATTTCCGCCATAAAGGCTTTCTATTTCCAAGTCAAAGACTATTGGAGCAATTTAATTAGTGTAGCTTTGCTTCAAGTGAAGCTTTCTGAGATTCATATCCTGGTTTTCCAAGGAGAGCAAACATATTTTTCTTGTAGCTTTCAACTCCAGGCTGGTTAAATGGATTAACACCGAGCATATATCCAGAAATAGCACAGGCCTTTTCAAAGAAATAAACCATATAGCCAAAGTTAAACTCATTTATTTCTTCAATTTCAAGAACCATATTAGGAATTCCGCCTTCAGTATGAGCAAGAATCGTTCCTTCAAGAGCTTTTCTATTTACAACAGACATATTCTGATTTGTAAGGAAGTTAAGCCCATCAAGATTTTCTTTATCATTCTCAAGGAATAAATCCTTTTTAGGTTTCTTAATATCAAGAACAGTTTCAAAAATAATTTTTGAACCGTCCTGAATGAACTGACCTAATGAATGTAGGTCGGTTGAGAATGTTGCAGCTGTTGGGAATATACCCTTATTGTCCTTTCCTTCACTTTCACCAAAGAGTTGTTTAAACCATTCAGCCATCATAGTGAAGCTTGGATCATAGCTAACAAGCATTTCTACAGACTTGTTCTTTCTGTAAAGAATATTTCTGTAAGCTGCATATTTGTAACAGTCATTTTCTTCATTGTTATCAGATAATTCCTTCTGAGCTGTAAAGGCACCTTCCATAATAGCATCTATATCACATCCAGCTACTGCGATTGGAAGAAGACCAACAGCTGTAAGAACTGAAAAACGTCCGCCGATATCATCTGCAATTACGAATGTTTCGTAACCTTCTGTATCTGAAAGCTCTTTGAGTGTTCCTTTTTCTTTATCAGTTGTAGCAAAAATACGCTTTTTTGATTCTTCCTTGCCATATTTCTTTTCGAGAAGTTCCTTGAATATTCTAAAAGCAAGTGCAGGTTCAGTTGTTGTTCCTGATTTTGATATAACGTTAACAGCAATATCTCTTCCTTCGCATATTGAAAGAACTTCATTTAAGTAAGTTGGACTAATGTTGTTGCCAACAAAATAAATGTCAGGCGTGTCTTTTTTAAGGTTGTTGTAGAATGGTGACTGGAGTAGTTCAATAGCAGCTCTTGCACCAAGATATGAACCACCAATACCAATTACAATCAATATATCGGCCATATCCTTGATTCTCTTTGCAGCAGCTTTAATACGTGCAAATTCATCTTTATCATAATCAGTAGGAAGATTAACCCAACCAAGGAAGTCGCAACCTAAACCGGTTTTATTACTAAGAGTCTGATGAGCTGCCTCAATCTGTGCTTTAATACCTTCAAGTTCAGTTTCGTTAACATAATCAGCAAGATATTTTGCATTAAGTTTAATAGACATTTTTTTAATTATCCTCCGTATATTTATCTAAAATTATTTTACTATAAAACCATATCCTTTTCAAGATGTTTTATAAAACAAGTCCAGTTTTGTATGATTTATACAAAAAGTTTTCTACATTTTAAGCATATAATCTAAAAGCTTCTTAAAACAATATTTTATTGAAATTTTATTAACTGATTTCTCTGTAATAATATTAGTCTTGAATAATAATTTATCACCATCATAAAATTGAACTTCTCCTACAACCTGACCTTTTTTGACAGGTGCTTGTATTTCTTCGCTTAGAATAATATTAGTTTTAATATTTTGTGAGGTACCTCTTGTAATTACAATGCCAGTTTTATCCTCACACCTTATGCTGACTTTCTTTTCTTCCCCACCCTTTACTCTTATGTCTTTTAACTCATCTTTTGTGAGTTTTGGGTTAAAATATTGATTTGTTGAAAAGGCATAATCAAGTAATATTTTTGCATCAGCGAATCTTTGCTTTGGATCATTGCAACCAAGCATTATGCATATAAGATGTAGATTATTACGTTTTGAAGATAAAGCAAGACAGTTGCCTGCTTCTTTTGAAGTAGCAGCCTTAAGTCCTGTAATTCCTTTATAGGTCCTTACCATAGTATTTGTGTTGACAAGATTAGTTTGCCCGTTACGGACATCGGTCATCCATAATGTCATATATGGGATAAGCTTTTCATGCTTTAATATTTCTTTTGAAAGCAAAGCAATATCACGTGCGCATGAATACTGTACGCTAATTTCAATACCTGTACAATTAATAAAGGCAGTATTTTTCATTCCAAGTTGTGCTGCCCTGTTATTCATCATTGCAACAAAATCTGATTCAGTACCGCCTATTGCTTCAGCAAGAACAACACTGGCATCGTTTGCATTGCCAATAGTTATTGCTTTTATAAGTTCATCAACAGTAATCTGTTCTCCGACATTTAGCCATATTTGTGGATCACCCATCTTATTAGCACTATTTGATGTTGTTACTTTTGAGTCAAGCTTAATTCTTCCACTATCAATAGCTTCTGCTGTGAGTAGTAAGGTCATTAGCTTTACAAGGTATGAAACTGGTAAATGTTCATCAGGTGAACTTTCAAAAACTACCTGACCAGAATTAGCATCAAGAATAATAACTGATTTAGCTGAAACAGCAGGAACTTCAGCCGATACGATTATAGTATTATTATCACCATCTGCAAAAGCTGAAGTTGAAATATTAAGCATAAAAATTATACATAATATTATGGTTGAAATTCTGATTTTTGTCTTCATATGAATCTCCCATTCCGCAAAATGCTTTTTGTAAATTCTATGCAGACAAAGTGTCATATAAAACAATAGTGGGCCAGAAAAAAATCTGACCCACTATTGTAATATTAATTAATCAACAATGAATTGCTTGATTTCTGCAAGAAATGCATCACAGTTCTCGGTATGAGCCTGTAATTCAATCTTCTTAGAAAGATCAAGACTGAAAATACCCATAATTGACTTAGCGTCGATAGCATATCTTCCTGATACCAAGTCAACATCAAAATCGTACTTAGCAACAGTATTAACAAAAATCTTTACGTCGTTAATTGTGCCTAACATAATATTTACTGTTTTCATATTAATTCCTCCATACACAATTTGATTACATATTTAATATAGCAACTTTTTCCTAGTTAGTCAACACTTATTTGAAAATAATTTTCAAATATAGTATAATAAACAATTAGTTACATTATCCTCGTGTTATAATGTACAATTTTTTAAGTTGTGAGGTTAAAATGAAAATTTTTTATTATACCTTTGGATGTAAAGTAAACCAATATGAGACTGAAAATATTATACAAAATTTTACCAATAAAGGTTTTGACACTACAGACACAATAAGTAATGCAGATATATTCGTAATAAATACCTGTACTGTCACATCAATGTCTGATAGTAAAAACAGACAGCTTATTCATAAAATTAAAAGGATAAAACCCAACTCAATTATTGTACTCACAGGATGTTTTCCACAAGCTTTTAAAGATGAAGCAGAAAAAATGCAAGATATTGATATTATAACAGGCTCAAGCAACAAGAATGATATACCAAGATTTGTTGAGGAGTTTTTGTTACACCATACAAGAATAATTGAAATTAATGAGCACACTAAAAATGAAAAAATTGAACCAATGAAAAATGAAAAATATACAAGCAAAACAAGGGCTCATATAAAGATTCAAGACGGCTGTGACCAGTATTGCACATACTGTATTATTCCATATTCCAGGGGTCATATTCGCTCTAAGCCACTTGATGAATTAAAAGATGAAGTTATAGCACTTGCCAATGCCGGTCATAAGGAAATTGTTCTTGTCGGTATCAATCTTTCCTGCTATGGCAGAGAATACGGATATAGATTAGTTGATGCTATTGAAACTGCCTGTTCTGTTGATGGCATTGAACGTGTAAGACTCGGTTCTCTTGAGCCTGAATTAATAAGTGATGAAGATATAAAAAGAATGGCAGCCCAGCCAAAACTATGTCCTCAGTTTCATTTGTCACTTCAAAGTGGCTGTGATAAGACATTAAAAGAAATGAACAGAAAATATAATACTGCTGAATACGCTGAAATAGTAAAAAAATTAAGAAATGGTTTTGAAGATTGTGCTATTACTACAGATATTATGGTCGGTTTCCCAGGGGAAACCGGCGAAGACTTTGAGGAATCATTGAATTTTGCGAAAAAAATGGAATTTGCAAAATCTCATATATTCCCCTACTCAAAGCGAGAAGGAACTATTGCAGCAAAAAGACCAGATCAGATCTCAAAAGCAATTAAAGAACACAGAGCAAAGCTTATGGCTGAAATAGCTGATAAATCTCATATAGATTTCTTATCAAAAATGTTAGGCAAAACAGTTTCAATTCTTGTAGAAACTAAAAAAGATGACGGATATTACAAAGGTTACACGAAAAACTATGTTCCAGTTAAAATAATGTCACAAAATATCGAGAAAGGTTTGAAAAGTTACATTATTTATGTTAAAATATTAGGGTTACAAAATGACTATTGCATTGGTGAAATTTCAGATTAATAATAAGGAGCGTAAAAAATGTCCGTATTTCGTATTTATGTTGAAAAGAAGCAACAATTCGCAGTAGAGGCAAAGTCTGTTTATAATGATATTAAAACAGCTTTGAAGCTTGATGAACTCAGTGGCATCAGAATTATTAACAGATATGATGCTGAAAAAATTACTGAACAGGATTTTAATCTTGCTATCCCTACAGTTTTTTCAGAGCCTTCTGTAGATAATATATACTATTCAATACCAAAGCTGAAAAGTGATGAAAGAGTTTTTGCAGTTGAATATCTCCCTGGTCAGTTTGACCAGCGTGCTGATTCCTGTGCACAATGTATATCTTTACTTACACAGGCTGAAAGACCTACAGTTAAATCAGCAAAAATTTATGTAGTTTCTGGTAATATAACAACTGATGAGTTTTCACTAATAAAATCTTATCTTATTAACCCGGTTGAGAGTCGTGAAGCTACATTATCTGAATTTGAAACGCTAGACATAAAATACGAAATTCCTACAACAATAGAAACTATTGATGGCTTTATATATTATTCTGAGGAAGATCTCAAGAACTTTCTAAATAATTATGCTCTTGCAATGGATCTTGATGATCTGAAATTCTGCCAGGATTATTTTAAAAATACTGAAAATCGCAATCCTACAATAACTGAAATTAGAATGATTGACACATATTGGTCTGACCACTGTCGTCATACAACATTTTCGACTATTATTGATGAAGCTGATATAAAATCAAGCTATATTCAGGATACTTATAATGCATATATTAATGCACGCAAAGAGCTTTATGTCGGTAAAAACAAGCCTATAACACTAATGGATATTGCTGTTATTGGAGCAAAAAAGCTTAAAAAAGACGGTTTGCTGAAAGCACTTGATGAATCAGAAGAAATTAACGCATGCTCAGTAAAAATAAAAGTTGATGTTGATGGTCAGGATGAAGACTGGCTATTAATGTTCAAGAATGAAACTCACAACCACCCTACTGAAATTGAACCTTTCGGTGGTGCAGCTACATGCCTTGGTGGTGCTATCCGTGACCCACTTTCTGGCCGTGCTTATGTATATCAAGCAATGAGAGTTACAGGAGCGGCTAATCCACTAGTTCCTGTTGAAGATACTATCCCTGGCAAGCTCCCTCAGAGAAAAATTACAGTTGGTGCAGCGCAAGGTTATAGCTCATATGGAAATCAGATTGGTCTTGCAACAGGTCACGTTAGTGAAATTTATCACCCTGGATATGTAGCGAAAAGATTAGAAATCGGTGCTGTTATTGGTGCTGCTCCTGCTAATAATGTACGTCGTGAAGTTCCATGCCCTGATGATGTTGTTATACTCCTTGGTGGCAGAACAGGTCGTGACGGTTGTGGTGGTGCAACTGGTTCATCAAAATCACATACATCCGAATCCTTGACACAGTGTGGTGCTGAAGTACAGAAAGGTAATGCACCTGAAGAAAGAAAGCTTCAGCGCTTATTTAGAAATCCAGAAGTAACACAAATGATAAAGCGTTGTAATGACTTTGGTGCTGGTGGTGTTTCTGTTGCTATCGGTGAGCTTACAGATGGACTAATCATTAATCTTGACAAAGTACCAAAAAAATATGACGGACTTGATGGCACTGAAATTGCTATTTCAGAATCACAGGAAAGAATGGCTGTTGTTATCGATAAAAATGACGTTGAGAAATTCATGACTGAAGCAGCTAATGAAAACCTTGAAGCAACTCTTGTTGCAGTGGTAACAAAAGAACCAAGACTAAAAATGAACTGGAATGGCAATCAGATTGTTAACTTGTCAAGAGAATTTCTCAATTCAAACGGTGCTGAAAAGCATACAACTGTTAAAGTTGATAATCCTGTTCTCATTTCAAAATCACCTCTTGAAAATACTGCCGACAGCTGGTTTGATATGGTTTCAAATCTAAATATATGTTCACAGAAAGGTCTTGTAGAAAGATTTGACTCAACCATAGGTGCTGGTACAGTGCTTATGCCTTTCGGTGGAATAAATCAGAAGACGCCAACACAGGCAATGGCTGCAAAAATACCTGTTCTTCACGGAAATACTAATACATGTTCAATAATGGGCTGGGGCTTTAATCCATTTGTCAGTGAAAAGAGCCCATATCATGGTGCAATGCTTGCTGTTATTGAATCAATAGCCAAAGTTGTTGCTACTGGTGGTAGCTATAAGCAATGCTGGCTCACCTTCCAGGAATTCTTTGAGAGAACTCAGAACAACCCTGAACGTTGGGGCAAGCCTTTTGCTGCACTTCTTGGTGCTTATAAAGCTCAAATTGAACTTGGCTGTGGTGCTATTGGCGGTAAGGACTCAATGTCAGGTACATTTGAAAATATTGATGTTCCACCAACACTCGTTTCATTTGCTGTTTCGACTTCTTCAAGTGGAAATATCATATCCCCTGAATTTAAAGAGGTAGGTTCTCAGGTAATTCTTATAAAGCCTGAATATGATAAGAATATGTTGCCTGATTTTAATAGTATTAAAACTTGCTTTGAAAAGGTTGAAAAGCTTATTGCTGAAAATAAAGCAAAATCAGTCTGGACATTATCCTCTGGTGGTATTTCAGAAGCTATTGCTAAAATGAGCTTTGGTAATAAAATAGGATTTACATTCACTGATACTATAACAGATGCTGAAATGTTCCAGTACTATTACGGTGCATTTGTTATAGAACTTGATAAAGACACTGAAACCAATGAAAGAATTATTGGTTTTACAACCGAAAATTACACAGTGTTTACTGGTTCTTACACAGTAGACCTCAATGAACTTGAAAAAGCTTGGGAGGGAAAGCTTGAACCTGTATATCCTGTTAATACAAAAGATACTCAGGCAGTAGCTAATAAATATAGTTATGAATGTCAAAAGAGGAAAACCACATCAATAAAAATAGCGAAGCCAAGAGTTCTTATCCCTGTTTTCCCTGGTACTAACTGTGAATATGATACAGCAAGAGCTTTTGAAAAAGCAGGTGCTATCCCTGAAATATTTGTAATCAGAAACCTTACAGCTTCAGCAATCGAGGACTCTGTTAATGGCTTTGAAAAAGCAATTAAGAATTCACAGATTATTATGCTTCCTGGTGGCTTCTCTGGTGGTGATGAACCTGACGGAAGTGGTAAATTCATAACAGCATTCTTTAGAAATCCTTGCATCAGTGACGCTGTTCATGAGCTGCTCAAAAAGCGTGACGGATTGATGCTTGGTATATGTAATGGCTTCCAGGCACTTATAAAACTTGGACTTGTTCCTTATGGTAAAATTGTTGATATGAAGGATACTTCCCCTACACTTACATTTAATACAATAGCAAGACATCAGTCAATGATGGTAAATACAAGAATTGCTTCAAATAAGTCGCCTTGGCTTATGAATACTGAAGTCGATGATATTCATAGTATTGCTATTTCACACGGTGAAGGTAGATTTGTTGCTCATCCTGAACTTATTAAAAAGCTTGCTGAAAACGGACAGATTGCAACACAATATGTTAATCTTAATGGTCAACCAACAATGAATATTGCATTTAATCCAAACTACTCGATTGATGCAATTGAAGGTATTACTTCCCCTGACGGAAGAATTCTTGGTAAAATGGGACATAGCGAGAGAAAAGGTATTGACGTATGTAAGAATGTTCCTGGTAATAAGGATCAGTTTATTTTTGAAAGTGGAGTCTCATACTTTGCTGATTAGTATTAAGAGCGGTAATCATACGATTACCGCTCTTTTATCCTGTATAGTCTTCAATTGCCTGTTTTAATTGATTTGCATCAAGAATGAGAATTCCCTTTTTTAATTCTGCCTGATCTTTTTCTGGCAAAATTTTAGAATTGAATTTTATTGAATGGAACGGGCTCTGCAGATTGTCAGTCTTATAAATATTTAAAAAGCCTTTTTCTTCAATAATAATATATCTATACTCATATCTTGGGATACTCTCAGCTTTACTCCTGATTGTCACACTGCAAAGCATACATAATACTATAGCAGTAAAAGAAATTAATAACTTTTTTACCTTATTTTTCATATACTTCCTCACTTTTGGGTATAATAGGTATGGCTTAAAGAGTATTCTTTGCAATTTAATACAGATTATACATTTTATATTTTTTTGCTTTGATATGCTTAACTTTTTTTATAAAATATGGTATAATGAAAAAATGCCAATAGAGGAGGTATACTTATGAATAAAGGACCTGCTAAAAAGAACTCAAAGCGTAAACCAAAGGGTTCTTCAGCAAAAATAAGTAAACTTAAAGTTGCAAAAAAGACTTTAAGAATTATCGGCACGACATTATTGTCTGTTTTTCTTGTAATAATTATTACAGGATCAATTCTTTCGACTGCACTTACAGTTTATGTACTTAAATTTATGGATAACTCATCATTAGTAACACTTGATGATCTTAATTTGAGTTATGCTACAATTCTATATGCCAAAGATAAAAAAGGAACTGATACCCCTATTTATACTCTTTCAGGCGGAAATAAATGTGTATGGGTCGATATTGAAAAGGTTCCGCAGCACGTTCAGGATGCTTTTGTTTTTGCAGAAGACGCAAGATTCTATTCACACGAAGGTGTTGACTTTAAAAGAACTTTTGCTGCATTTGCAAACTATGTATTTAACTTCTGGGGAAATACTCAAGGTGGTTCAAGTATCACACAACAACTCGTAAAAAACATTACTCATGATGATGAACAGAAGGCTGACCGTAAAATAAGAGAAATATTCTCAGCACTTAATATGGAGAGAAACTATACAAAAACCGATATCCTTGAAGCCTATATGAATATTACTCCATTCTGGTACAACATGACTGGTATCCAGACTGCTGCTAATTTCTATTTCAACAAGGACGTTTCTCAACTTACACCTGCAGAAGCTGCTAGTATTGTTGCTATTACAAAGAGTCCAAAATACAACAATCCAATCAAATACCCTGAAAATAATAAGAAAAGACAGCAATATATTCTTTCCCAGATGTACAAGTATGGCTCAATTTCATCAGAAGAATATGAAGCAGCATTGAAAGAAAAGCTTACTTTTGTAGGAAACAATAAAGTTGAAACAGCAGATAAGCCTCAGACAAATAATGTTTCATCATACTTTGTTGATGCAGCGTTGGATCAGGCTCAGCAAATAATCAAAGACAAATATGGCTTGAAAGATAAAACTGAAGCATTGACAAAACTCCGTACAAATGGGTATAGAGTATATACAACTGAGAATATTGATTATCAGTCTACTCTTGAAGCTAAATTCAAAGATCCTAAAACATTCTCATACAGAACATTAAAAGACCCACCACAGGCTGCTACAGTAATGATGGATTACAAAGGCAATGTGCTTGGAATTGTTGGTGGTATTGGCGAAAAAACCGAATCACTCGGCTTTAACAGAGCAACTGATGCTGAGCGTTCACCTGGCTCATGTATTAAGCCATTAGCTTCTTATGGTCCAGCTATTGAAATGAACAGAATTCATTGGTCCTCTACAATGATTGACCAGCCACTACAAGTATTCAACCCTAAGACAGGTAAAGAAGAAGATTTCACTTGGACAAATGAAAAGGGTGAGAAAAAAACTTGGCCTCAGAATTATGAAAAGAATTACACTCATGCTTCTAACTTCACATATTTTTATTTACAACATTCAAAGAATACAGCAGCAGCTTATTTAATTGAAGATATTGTTACTCCAAAGGGTGCATATGACTTTTTAAAGAACAACTTTCACCTTTCTTCCCTTATTGCTTCTGATATAGACAGAGCGCCTATGGCTTTGGGAGCTCTGGGACACGGAACCAAGCTTATTGAACTTGTTGCAGCATATCAGGCATTTGGTAATCTTGGTAAATACTATTCACCAACATTCATTACAAAAATAACTGATGCTGAAGGGAATATTATTTACGATCACCAATATAAGCAACAAAAAGCTTTATCAAGTGACACTGCTTATGTAATGAACAGATTAATGAAAAGGGTTGTCGATCATGGTACAGCCGTTGGTGCTAATAACGGACTTAATAACATTGAACTTGTCGGAAAAACAGGTACATCTATGGATAATAACGACTTGCTGTTTGTGGGATGCTCACCTGATTACGTTGCGGGAATATGGTATGGGTATGATAAGCTTAAAGACACGAGCAACACATATTACTTGTCACCAAAGGTATGGAATAATACTTATAGAAGTATATTCAATACTGGTACAAAGAAGTCATTTACTGCTGATCCAAACGTAGAAGCAAAGAAATTCTGTAAAAAAACCGGCCTGCTTGCTGGTCCTAAATGCACAGATGTGGATGTAGGATATTATAAAAAGTCTTTTGAGCCTGCTATGTGTCCAGGTGATCATTAAAAACTGAAAGGTATTAAATATGGAATCCATTAGATTTTCTTGTCCATGTCATTTTGGTCTTGAAAGTGTACTGACATTTGAAATTAAAAAAATTGGTGGAACAGATATAAAAGTGACAGATGGAAAAGTAAATTTCTCTGGAAACTTATCAATGATTGCAAAAGCAAATCTCTGTCTTTCTACTGCTGAACGTGTTCTTATAGTTCTTGCTGAATTTGATGCACATTCTTTTGAGGATCTTTTTCAGAATGTGAAGGCTATTCCGCTTGAAAATTATATTGCAAGGAATGATGCCTTCCCTGTTAAGGGGTATTCGCTCAATTCACAGCTTCACAGCGTTCCGGACTGTCAGTCAATTATCAAAAAAGCTTGCGTAGAACGATTAAAGGGTAAATATAATATTACTTGGTTTGAAGAAACTGGCTCACTTGTTCAGATTCAGTTTAGTATCCTTAAAGACCATGTTTGTATATTTATTGATACTACTGGTCCTGGTCTTCACAAACGTGGATACAGACGTAATTCAAATGATGCACCAATAAAAGAAACTCTTGCAGCTGGAATTATTGATCTTGCAAGAGTAAGACAAAACAGCATTATTGGCGATCCATTCTGTGGTTCTGGAACATTTCTGATTGAATCAGCATACAAGGCATGCAATATTGCACCTGGTCTGCGGAGAAAGTTTTCTGCAGAAAACTGGGGCTTTGTCCCAAAAACAATATGGATTGAAGAACGGAATAATTGTTTATCGCAGATTAATAAAACTGCTGAATTCAAGGCTTATGGATTTGATATTGATGAAGAATGCGTAGAATTAAGCTTGGATAATGCAAGAAAAGCAGGCGTTGGCAGTAAAATTGAAGTTAGTAAAGCTGATATTACACAATACAAGCCTGTTGAGAATTCAATTACTATGTGTAATCCTCCA
Organism: Bacillota bacterium; assembly: GCA_023395435.1. Classification (GTDB taxonomy): domain Bacteria; phylum Bacillota; class Clostridia; order Oscillospirales; family Ruminococcaceae; genus SZUA-444. Next base: position 1,392 of record JAEWZG010000107.1, on the reverse strand, counting down.
TATGGAGAAAGACTCCTTGAAATAAAGCAAGCTGAAGATCTTTATAATAAAATGGGGCAAGTCTTCTCGCCTAGTTCCACTAACCCTTGTTATATAATTTCTCCTCATGAGGAATTTGAAAATTTCTTTGGTAAGAAAGCTGATAAAAAACGAAAACTGTACAACGGAATGATTAAATGTAATTTATATATGTATTTTAAATAATTAAAAATGAGCTTACTTAAAAAGTAAGCTCATTTTTTAATCATAATAAATAACCCAAGTAAAATACTTCGGTTATAATTATTATTTATTACTATTCAGCAACTTCATCAGCAGATTCTTCAAGCAATGCTCTCATTGAAAGGCTGATACGCTTCTTATCAATGTCAATATCAGTAATCTGAGCATCAACAGTCTGTCCAACAGAAAGAATGTCAGATACCTTTTCTACTCTCTGATTAGCTATCTGTGAAATGTGTATCAATCCATCAATACCAGGAATGATTTCTGCAAATGCACCAAACTGTGTTACTGATACTATCTTAACATTTACTACAGAACCAACCTCGTATTTCGTTTTAAAGATTTCCCAAGGATTTTCTGAAGCTTTCTTAAATATTAATGAAACCTTTTTATTTTCTTTATCAACATCCTTGATAGTTACTTCAAGCTTTTCACCAACAGAAACAATTTCTGATGGGTGCTTTACCTTCTGCCATGTGAGATCAGGTTTTCTAATAAGACCATCAACACCGCCAAGATCAACAAATACGCCGTAATCAGTAATAGATTTTACTTCACCAGTATATGTTGCACCAACTTCGACAGTTTCAAAAAATTTAGTTTGAAGTTCATCTCTCTTATCTTTTAATACAGCTTTAATAGAACCAACTGCTCTACCCTTCTGTGGATTTACTTCAATTATCTTGAATTCAACAGTTTTCTTTAATAATTGATCAAGCTTCTGATCGCGACTAACGTTTGACTGTGATGCAGGAATAAATACCTTAACACCATTTGTTGCAGCTATTACGCCACCTTTTACAACATTAAGAACAACGCCGCTGAGAATTGTTCCATCTTCCTTAGCTGTCATAACCTTATCAAAACCAACCATTGCATCAACTTTCTTCTTAGAAAGTGTTACAATACCTTCCTGATCATTGATTTTGAGAACGATAAGATCAATCTCATCACCGACTTTTGCAACATCAGTAGCTTTTACATTAGGATCTTCACTGATCTCAGATACAGGAACATATCCAGTATGCTTTGTGCCAATATCAACAATTAATTCATTAGCATTAACAGAGGTTATGTAACCCTTAACCTTTTCTCCAGTATATATTTTTTTGAAGGATTGCTCTAAAGCCTCTTCAAAATTAAAGTCCTCATCCTGATTTTTTAAAA
>JAEWZG010000048.1 GCA_023395435.1 Bacillota bacterium | reverse complement strand
TTGAGGCTGCAAGAATTGCAGGCGTTGAAATTCCAACCCTTTGCTACTTAAAGGATATCAACGAAATCGGCGCTTGCCGTATCTGCGTTGTCGAAGTTAAGGGTGCAAGAAGCCTCGTTGCTTCATGCGTTTATCCTATATTTGAAGGAATGGAAATTTTCACAAATACACCAAGAGTTCTCGAATCAAGAAAGCAGCCACTTCAGCTTATTCTTTCAACACATAAGAGAGCTTGCCTCTCCTGCGTAAGATCAGGCGACTGTGAACTTCAGAGGTTGTGTAAGGAATTCAGAGTTGATGATGAAGGCTTATATGACGGAAGCAGAAATAAATATGAAATTGATGATTCTGCTGCTCATATGTACAGAGATAACAGTAAATGTATCGTTTGTCGTCGTTGTACTGCTGTTTGTGAAAAAGTTCAAGGTATCGGCGTAATCGGTGCTAACGAAAGAGGATTCATAACAAACATCGGTTCTGCTTTTGAAGATGGTCTTGGCGAAACAAGCTGTGTATCCTGCGGACAGTGTATTGCTGTTTGTCCAACAGGTGCTATTTCAGAAAAAGACAATACTGCTGATGTTTGGGCTGCACTTGCAGATTCATCAAAGCACGTTATTGTTCAGACTGCCCCAGCAGTTCGTTCTGCTATTGCTGAAGAATTTGGCAATGCAATCGGAACAAACGGCGAAGGCAAAATGGTTGCTGCACTCCGCAGAATTGGTTTTGCTAAAGTATTTGATACTGATTTTGCTGCTGACCTTACAATTATGGAAGAAGCAACAGAATTCCTCGATAGAGTTCAGAACGGCGGAAAACTTCCTCTCATCACATCTTGCTCACCTGGATGGATTAAGTACTGTGAGCATTACTTCCCTGAGATGACTGAAAATCTTTCAAGCTGTAAGTCACCAATGCAGATGTTTGGTGCTATTGCTAAAACATATTACGCTGAAAAAATGGGAATTGACCCTAAGGATATCGTAATGGTGGCAGTAATGCCTTGTACAGCTAAGAAGTTTGAAATCGGCCGTGATGATGAAGATGCAGCAGGTGTTCCTGATGTTGACATCTCAATCACAACAAGAGAGCTTGCAAGAATGATTAGACAGGCCGGAATTAAGTTCAATGACCTCCCTGATGAAACATTCGACAACCCACTCGGTGAATCAACAGGTGCTGCTGTTATCTTCGGCGCAACAGGTGGCGTTATGGAGGCTGCTCTCCGTACAGCTGTTGAAACATTGACAGGCGAAGAACTTCCTTCAGTTGATTTTGTTGACGTTCGTGGTACAGCTGGTATCAAGACAAAGACTTATAATGTTGCTGGTATGGACATTAAGGTTGCAGTTGCTTCAGGCCTTGCTAATGCTAAAGAATTGCTCAATAAGGTTAAGAACGGTGAAGAGTCCTATGACTTCATTGAAATCATGGGTTGCCCTGGTGGATGTGTAAACGGTGGTGGACAGCCACAACAGCCTGCTTCAGTTCGTAATACAACTGATATCAGAGCATTACGTGCAAGTGTTCTTTACAACCTCGATGAAAGTATGCCACTTAGAAAATCACATAATAACCCAAGCATAAAGAAGCTTTATGCAGAATACCTTGAAAAGCCAGGTTCACACAAGGCTCACGAAATTCTTCATACCTCATATGTTAAGAGAGGCCTCTACAAATAAAAAAACAAAATCCAGCCTTTTGGCTGGATTTTTTATTGTATAAATGCCTGTCCGATTAAACACTAACTTATTATTTTTGTATAATAAAAAAATAATAAGCAAACAGCTTTCTGAATACATATATTAGAGTGAGTTCATATGAGAAGAACGTATATGTTTTTAAGGAGGCTTTAATGAAGAAAATATCAATACTTCTGATACTGGCATCATTTATGCTAATGATAGTATCAGCCGCTTTTGTGTCTGCTGCAACAACAGATAATTTTGATTATGGTGTCATAGTATTCAATGAGGCAAATCTTGGCACTCATACAGATTCCAATGTATATGCAAAAACAGTAAATGGGGCAATTCAGGTTGATCCATCAAAGACGCTGTATTGTCAGAACAATGTATCTACCAATGCAAAAAGAGGAATATTTAGTCAGGAACAACTTAATGAAATGTATAGCTTTTTTAAAGGCTATCTAAGCATTTCAGGTGCAGCAACATTGTCAAAAAGTGATCTTGAAAATCCGAACAGAACAATAAATCTGTCTTTGTCTGCAAATCAGATTATGATTATCAGGATAGATTCAAGTACAACTAATATTCAGACTAAGTTTATGGTTAACGGACAGATTGTAAATAATTATAGTGAAATTGCAGGCCGAGTATACTGGCTGTATGACGGAAACGGAACACTCAGGCTCAATTCTGATCAGTTCTTTGGCGTTATGGTTGCACCTGACGCAACAGTTGTTGTTGAAGGGTGTGGTAATTATGATGGCTCACTTATTTGCAAGAACCTCAGAACAAGCAATGAAGTTCATCAGGTAAAAAGAACTCCACCGCAGGTAACAACAAATACGACAACTGTTACTACAACAACCGAGCCAGAAATAACTACAACCACCTCAACAACTTCAAGTTCAAATGAAACAACAACAGTAACAACTACAGCATCCAATGAAACAACGACAATAACAACAGTTACATCATCACAGTCAACGGCAGATATATCAACTTCATTAGCAACAAATAATACAAAAATTGATACATCGATTACTCCAGATCCATCTGAAAAAGTCACAACATCAAATAATATTATAGAGATAGATAATGATGATATTCCATTGGATAATAACCCGAAAACTGAAGCAATCAAAACGACTATGATTATTGTATCATTTTTAATGTTATTATCGGGCACCGGATTGTTGGCATATAAAAAAATAAAGAAGTAAAGAAAAAGCATTAAGTCAAGCGACTTAATGCTTTATTTTTTAGTATGTATAATTTTCAACGTTAACCTTGTCAACTTCATGATATGGAGCAAGTGTGGAAATCATCTTGATAACAGCATCAGACTTGTTGATTACATAATGAACCTCACCTGGTTCAATATGAATGAACTGACCAGTTGTAAGGTGGTTTACAACACCGTCAACAACGATATCAACTTCACCCTCAAGGATGTAGAAGTTTTCTTCCATTATATTATGATAATGGGCTGGGAAGTCCTGTCCAGCCTGAAACTGAACAACAGCAAAGTTCATTCGTGGGCCTTTCATAAGGTACTTTGGACCACTGTCGCCAAAGCGATATTCTTCATTTTTTTCATCAATTATAAACATTTTTATTCTCCTAAAATCAATTTATATACTAATTAAATATTAAAGTCCTGGTGCACACCACATATAGTTTGTTACACCCTTATCTGAAAGCTCAAGCTGTGCAGCGTAAACTTCCTTCCATGTTGCATAAAGCTCTGTATAAATCTTGTAGTTATCCATGTTCGGATAATATGTCTTATCCCATTTAACAAGCTTTTTAGCAGTTTCAGAAATATTAGTGTATATTCCAACGCCATATCCAGCAAGAATAGCAGCACCAAGAGCGGTTGCTTCTTTTACTACAGGAATTTTAATAGGAAGTCCGAGAACGTCAGAAACTATCTGACACCACAAGGAACTCTTTGCAGCTCCACCAGCAAATACAATCTCAGCAGGCATATTCCCCGTTGCTTCTTTAACCAGATCAAGATGACCACGTGTTACAAGAGCAGTATTCTCCATGATAGCACGATAAAAGGTATATCTATTGAATTTACATGGATCAAGGTCAAAATTTGTGAATGTTGGTGAGCAATGCTTCCAGTTTATATAGTTCATTACGTCTGAGAATGTACACATCATTCCATAGCTTCCAGCAGGAATCTTTGCAGCTTCAATATCCATTAAATAATATGGATCTCTGCCAGTTTCTTCACCCATTTTCTTTTCAAGCTGACAGAATGCATCCCTGAACCACCTCATAACAAGACCTGGTTTAAAAGCAAGAGCTTCATATTGCCACATCTGTGGAACTGCATGACAGTTGACTCTTACTCTACAGTCTGAATCAGTTGCACCTGAATCAGTATTAAATTCATACTGCCAGAAGCTTCCACCAAAAACAGCAGCCTGATTTTTATCAACAACACCGATACCGATACACCCGAGCTGTGCATCTCCGCCACCTGCGACAATTACTGTTCCTTCGGCAAGTCCTGTATCAGAAGCGCCCTTTGCACTTACTGTTGCAACAACGCTTCCACATTCACTAACTTCAGGGAAAATATCAGAACGCAATCCGCACTTATCGGCAATAGAAGCATCCCAGTTTCTTTCTTCAAGGTTAAATATTCCGGTCGTACAGCCGTTGCTTGGTTCCGTTGTAAGAACACCTGACAACTTATAAATGAGCCAGTCGTTGAACATAGATACTTTTGCTGTCTTTGCGTAAACCTCTGGCATTTTGTTTTTAACCCATAAAAGCCTTGGTAAAGCGCCAAGTGCATATGTCTGACCTGAAATAGAATAGATTTCCTTTTCAAGTTCAGGATTCATCTTGATAAGTTCTGAAACCTCATCTGTACTTCTTGCGTCAACATTTGCACAAGCCCAGATTTCATTGCCATTATCATCATAAAGGACAATTCCCTCTCGCATACAGGTCGTACTGATCGCGGCAATTTCAGCTGGATTGAGTTTTGTATCATCTAAAACGCCGATGATACATTCACGTGCATAATTCCAGTTTGTAACCCAGTCAAAATCCATACTTCCAGGATAGCGTGGGTCTTCTTTGTGTTCCCATTCCTTCTGAACGCAACTGAGCTGACAACCTTCTTTATCAAAGAGTACAGCTCGAACACTTCCAGTTCCGGCATCAATGGCCAGAAGATATTTCTTTTCCATGACGTTCCTCCATAAGGTAGTGAATTAAAATTATGAATAGTACTAATGTCAGTTATGTCATGTGTTAAATTGTCTTATTCTTCTGTTAGCTTAATTGCTGTCTTTTCGTCAGTAATAAGTATGTCAATGTATTTTCCATTTAAGGTTGCTTTAATTGCATCGATTTTTGATTCTCCTCCAGCAACTCCTATGACATTATTAAGACTTTTGACAGTTTCAAGTGAAGTACTTATAAGTCTGTCATCAAAGCCTGATTTTACGAGATTTCCATCCTTATCAATAAAATGACTCAAGATATCACCAACAGCACCCTGCATTTTAAGATACAGCTTATCGTTATTTGTAAGAATACCATTTTTAAATATTGTAGCAGTATCATCCATAGCACCAATACCAATAACGGTCATTGATGAAAGCTTTGTCAGCCTTGAAATTTCCTTGACAGAACCCTCTTCTTTAATAGCAGCAACCATTTCCTTTGTGCTTGCAACCAGTGGAGCTGGAGTTAGGTGAATTGTTGCATTCTCAAGATTGTGCTGCATATTCTGGAGATAATGATTTACTCCACCAGTGAGCGAAACCAACGAAAAACTCTTATCAGAATTCTTAGTTAGGTTGTTGAGAACTCGGCTTAAAGTATCACCATAACCTATATTCACAAAAGTATTGTTTTCAAGTCTGTCACTTATATACATTGCGGCTGCCTTTGAAATAGTTTCATTTGTGTCAGCATCGTTTGGGTTTGATGGTACAACAAAAGCATCCTTCAATCCATATTTAGTGATAAGTTCTTTTTCCGACTGAATTCGTGCAACCTTGTCCTCGCGGATCTTAATCTGTACAATTCCAGTTTTATGTGCCTTTTCAAGAAGTTTAATAACTCTCATTCTGCTGATACCCATAAGCTCTGCAATTTTCTGTTGAGTCATTCCTTCTATATAATAGTACCACGCTGTCTTATATATAAGTATTTCTTCATAGTCCATTGGCTTTTTGCTCCTTTTCATACTTTTATATACAAATTTTAATACAACAGATTCTAAAAATACAAACATTTGTTTTCTAACATATGTTGCTAATTAAATCATTTGTTATGTTAATTGAGATTATATCATTAATATTATTGTTTGTCAATTATATTCGAATTTTTGCAAATTTGTTAGTATTGCACATATTTATAATTTATATATAGTGCAATATCTATAATATAGTAAGCATATTTGTTGTTTTTAACCCTAAATTAACGTATATTTTCGATTTTTCTATTTATAATATACATAAATTATTTTATATGGTAAATATTTCAGCTTTACAATTTTGGCGTTTTTGTATATTATGATAATAACACAGAAATTCACAACGTAAACATTTGTTATGATTTTGTATGGAGGTATTAAAATGACAGTAGAACGCAGAAACGCTCCAAACGAAACGATGATTTCAGTTAGAGAAATATATAAGTCTTTTGGAAGCAATGCCGTACTTAAAGGTATTGACCTTGATGTTAGACCTGGCGAGTGTATTTCCTTAATAGGTGGAAACGGAGCAGGTAAAAGTACACTAATGAAAATCATCATGGGAATATATCAGCAGGATAAAGGTGAAATTTATATAGCAGGTAAGAAGGTAAACCTTAATAAACCTTCTGCTGCACTTGCACAAGGCATATATCTTGTTCCACAGGAGCCAATGCTTTTTCCTAATATGACTGTTGAAGAAAACATTATAATAGGATTTAAGGAAAAGAAGAGTGCTCTTAAGAAAAGACTCGGTACTCTGATAAAACAGCTTGGCTGGACAATGGATGTTTCAAGAAAGGCAGATAGCCTTTCAATCGCGGAACAGCAACTTGTTGAATTGCTTCGAGGTCTTATGAGAAATGCAAGAATACTTATTCTTGATGAGCCAACAAGTTCATTGACATTTAAAGAGGTTGAATCACTATTTAAAATAGTAGATGACCTTAAGAAGAAAAACATAAGCATAATATATATCACACACAGACTAAACGAAGTATTTGATATTTCAACTCACGTTGCAATAATGCGTGATGGTCTGGTTTCAATGAGTGGTCCTATCGAAGAATTTACGAGAGAAATTCTTGTTAAAGGTCTGCTTCCTCCAAATGCAACTGAGAAGGCAACCGAAGTTAAGAAAAATCAGATGAATTACGAAAACCTCAAGCCAATTCTTGAAGTAAAGGGACTTTCAGGATACGGATTCTCTGATGTAAGCTTTGAAGTTTATCCAGGAGAAATCCTCGGACTTGCGGGAGTTGTTGGTGCAGGACGTACGGAACTTGCTACAACAATATTCGGTAAGGATAAGGTTAAAAAGGGTAAAGTTATTCTTGATGGCAAAGATATTACAGGACTAAGCACAAAATCAGTTCTTAAAAAAGGACTAAATTATGTTCCTGAAGACAGATTCTTAAATGGTATCTTTAGAATCAGTGATGTTGCAACAAACACAACTGCAACCTGTCTTGACAGTATGAGTAAGGTGTTTGTAAACTTCAAGACTGAAAAGAAGGTTACACAGAAGTATGTAGATGATTTCAGAACAAAGGTTACTGGACAGGATCAGATAATGGGTTCACTTTCAGGTGGTAATCAGCAGAAGGTTGTTATAGCGCGATCATTATCAACAAGCCCGAAGGTTGTAATTCTTGACGAGCCGACCCGTGGTATTGATGCTGCTGCACGTGGAGATGTTTATAAAATTATTGATCAACTACGTAAACAGGGACTTGCAATTCTGCTTATTTCATCTGATATGGAAGAAATCATGGAGCTTTCAGATAGGGCAATCACAATGTATTTTGGAAAGCTTAACCATAGCTTCAATAAGGAAGATATTAATCAGGACAACCTGATGGCTGCTTCATTCGGAGTTTATAAGGGAGGGGAAAATTAATGAGCAAAATTAAGACACTATTAAAAGCGAAAGAGCTTAAAACAATATTTATTGTAGTAGCTTTGTTCCTGCTTGTTGGATTAAAGAACCCTGACTTTTTAACAATGGATAACATAATGATGTTACTAAATGGTAGTGTTATTTACATAATCGCTTCAATTGGTATTGCATTTGTTATCATTTCTGGTGAAATTGATGTTTCACTTGGAGCAACAATAGGAATGTGTGCGGCGGTATCTGCAACACTTATCCGAGACGGCTCATCAGTAATAGTTGCATTACTTGTATCTATAGTAATCGGAGCAATAATCGGTCTTATTAATGGATTCGGCGTAACAGTATTAAAAATTCCATCAATCATAATGACGCTTGGTACATATGGTATTATCCGAGGACTTATCTATGTATATACAGATGGTAAGTGGGTTGAAAATATACCTTATGAATTTAAGCAATATGCACAAAAAAGTATCGGAAAGAATTTTACATATTTTCTTGTCGGAATTGTTATCCTAATGGTAGTAATTCATCTGATTCTTACAAAGACTAAAAAGGGTAGATATTTTGCTGCTGTCGGTGACAACACAGGCGGAGCAACACTACTTGGTATTCCGGTACGAGTAACAAAAATGTCAGCATTCGTAATCTGTGGAATTCTTGCTGCAATCGGTGGAGTAATGTTTGTTTCAAGGGTTGGGTTTGTAACACCAATGGCTGGAAACGGATATGAAATGAAAGCAATCGCTGCATGTGTACTTGGAGGAATAAGCCTTACAGGTGGTGTTGGTTCAGTAATCGGTGCAGCAATCGGTGCAACACTTATGGCTTCAATCAGCCGTATCCTTGTATTCCTCGGAATTTCTTCAGACTACGATAATACTATAACAGGTATTCTTCTAATAACAATCGTTGTTGTTGACGCTCTAATGCAGAGCTACGCTTCAGAAAAAGCAAGACGTATTCGTCTGTCAGCAAAAACAGCACTAGCAGATGTACAAGGAGGCGGAGCTCATGAATAAATTAGCAATTAAAAAAAAGGTATTTCGTTGGGAATCGTCACTAGTTGCATTGCTTGCATTTGAAGTATTGATATTCGGCTCATTGAATCCAAAGTTTTTAGAACCAAGAGTTCTTCTTGGAAGTATCAATGACTTTATGCCAATCTGCATTATTTCTTTAGCAGTAACATTCGTTCTCATCACTGGTGGTATTGATATTCAGGCAGGTTCAATAGTTGGTCTGACTTCGATTTCAATTGGTCTTTTATGGCATGATGTCGGTCTTAATATCTGGATGGCGTGTGCAATCGGTCTTTGTATTGGTGCTATCTGTGGGCTTATCAGTGGATTCTTTGTTGCATACACAGGAGTACAACCAATGGTAGTAACCCTTGGCGGACAGTTCTTATATTCAGGACTTGCAATTGCAGTAACGAATCTTTCGACAACAGAAAGCTACAAAGGTATCAGTGGATTCCCAGAAGAATTCACAAACATTGCAAAGCGTAAGTATTTTGAAATTATCCCAAATCAATTAGTGATCTTTCTAGTTCTTATAGTAATAATGTTTGTAATTCTACACAAAACAAAATACGGACGCAAGGTATTCCTGACTGGTGTTAATAAAAACGCAGCTGAATATTGTGGCGTCAACTCAAAACTAATCACAATGAGCACATACGTGCTTTCAGGTATGGCAGCATCACTCGCTGGTATTATGCTAACAGCTTACCTCGGAACGGCTAAAACTGACCTTGGTAAGGAGCTTACTCTCCCTATCATCACGGCAGTAGTTCTCGGTGGTACATCAAACCTTGGCGGAAGCGGCGGAATAATCGGAACAGCACTTGCAGCAGTAGTTATTGGTATAATGAGATTTGGTATGTCAATGGCTGGCGTTAATACACAGTATCTTGATATTCCAGTCGGTATTCTTCTGATTCTTGCAGTAGCAATCAGATTCATGATGTCTGACACAAAGGTAACAGGTGCTATCAAGGCACTATTCTCAAAGCTTTTTGGAAGGAAAGCTAAAGCTTAATTAGATATTAATTTCTGAGTACGGAATTTAATATAATAAAAAACATTGGAGGTTTTTATGAAGAAAATTTTATCCGCTATTATGGCAGTTGCTCTTGCAGCTACAGCTTTCGCTGGCTGCGGCAAAAAAGATGACGCAAACGGAAACAATGGAGGCAAAACAGTTGTATTTATTCCAAAGTTAACAGGAAATGCTTTCTTCGAATCAGCTAACGTTGGTGCTCAGGAGCATGCTAAGAAGGTTGGCTACACTGTAAAATATGATGGTAACGCTGAAGCATCAGTTGCAAATCAAGTTACAATCATTAACAATGCAATTCAACAGGGCGCTGATGCTATCTGCGTATCATCTGTTGATGCAACAGGTCTTGATTCAGCTCTTAAAGAAGCAAGAAAAGCTGGCATTAAGGTTGTTACTTGGGACTCAGACGTTTCAGGCGACGCTCGTTCACTAATGGTTTCACAGGGTACACCAGAGCAGCTCGGCAAAATGCTCGTTGATATGTCTGTTGAGTCATTAAAAGAAAGAGGCAAGGATCCTGAAAAAGATGCTATCAAGTACGCTTGGCACTACTCACAGGCAACAGTTGCTGACCAGAATTCATGGCAGGTAGCTGGCGAAAAATATATCAAAGAAAAATATCCAAACTGGAAGAACGTTGCTCCTTCAAACTACTATAGTGAACAAGATGCAGAAAAAGCTATTTCAGTTGGTGAGTCAATCTTCTCAGCACACAAGGATATTGACCTTGTAATCTGTAATGACTCAACTGCACTTCCTGGAACACTTCAGGCTATGCAGAACATGAATAAGAAGGCTAATGACGTTACTGTAACAGGTTTTGCTTCACCAAACTCAATCAAGGATTACTGCAAAGCAGGAATCATCACTCGTTGGGGACTATGGGATTGTAAGATTCAGGGAGCTCTTGGTTGCTACCTTGCAAACTACCTCGCACAGGGTAACAAAGTAAAAGTAGGCGACAAGATTGATGTCCCAGAAATCGGAATAGTTGAAGTTCTCCCAAATACAGTTCTTGATCCAAATGCTTATACAGCTGACGATTCAGGCGTAGTTCTACTTCCTGAAAGAGCTGTATTCACAAAGGATAACGT
>JAEWZG010000115.1 GCA_023395435.1 Bacillota bacterium | reverse complement strand
ATATAGCAAGAATACTTTTACTACTCTTATTGACCGTTTCACAAGTGTGTGTAGGATTTACACATGGTTATAAAGTAACCAACTTATAAAATTTGAGCTTTTAACTCAATCAATAATTGCAACACTATTTTGTTGCACTCGGCAGTTGACCCGGCTGTCCGTATGGCCTCAATTCCAAAAAGGAATGGTCAGTGTTCTTATTCTTTGCAAAAATCTGCAAAAGACTCTGAAACTAAAAAATATAATATCACATTATGAAATCTATGTCAATATGTTTTTGTAAATTAAAGAGTATATGATAAAAGTCAATATGTCAAAATGCCGTTTTTATTGTCATAATATTGTTGAAATTATATAATCTTTGATATATAACAAATTTTATATTTACTTTTCGCCTAAATATGTTATTATTATAGGGTAATATTATTTATTACTATATTTTGTAATGTTGGAGGAGTTATTATGGTAAAAGGTAGAGGATTATTAAAAGGAATGAGTATTGTTCTTATAGTTTTTGGAGCAATTCTTCTGTTCTTAGCAATCGCAGGGTTTTCAGTAGCAAAAGATGCAAGTGATACATTGAGTAAATATTCAGTTGATGGCTCAGAAGTAGAAAATGCTGTTAACAAGGTAGCTATTGTCTGGTTATTTACCGCAATTATTGAACTTGTTGCTGGTATATTTGGTATAAAGAGTTGTAAGAAACCACAGATGGCAAAAATGTGTATCATCCTTGGAATTGCAATTATAGCATTACAGTTATTATCTACTATTTTAGCGGGTGGCGTAAAGGCATTCTCAATAGTTGGATTTGTTATTCCTATTCTTTATGTCGTATCAGCATTCAAAGTAAAATCAAATGCCTAACGGATGAATTGTTAGTACATATTAAAGCACCGCAAATTTGATGTGGCCCGATATGTTAGATATTATAGCGTAGCAGATATTTGCTACGCTATAATTATATAGCTTGGTATTTAAGTCTGTAATCCATAGGGCTTAAATAACCAAGCTTTTGCTTTGTGCGTTTTGTTATAATATTTTATGTAGAGTCCCAGATAAAAGATTCCACGATTTAAGACATTCAAATTATTCACACGTTTTAATTGATATGCAAAAGCCAGTAGTAAAAAACGTTAATTTTATTTCGGGGAGGATAGTCTTACACAGAAGGCATGTGGAATCTAGTCTCGCACACTATTTTCAGATGCACATTTAGCATGCATAAAAACATGAAAACTGAGTTTTTCCACAACTAGAATTTAATTTTTCATTTAATTGTTGCAATTTTAAAAAGAAGAGTTATAATAAAAGTTAAAAATTGCATAAAAACAGATGAATGGAGGGAAAACTATGATTACAGTTTATGGTACACCAATTTGTAAGGATTGCCTTGCAATGAAAATAATTTTTGAACAATTAAATGTGGGATATCAGTATATTAATATCACAGGAAACGCTTTAGATTTACGTGCATTTTTACAAATGCGAGAAGAGGAGCCCGTGTTTACAGAATTTAAAAAGAATGGTGGAATTGGTATTCCATTTTTTGTGAAGGATGATAAAAAATCTTTTAATATCAATGAAGCATTATCCTGGGAAGGAATTGCACCTGTTGCTGGTGATGAATTAAACAGAATTACAGAAGAGTGTATTCTTCTATGTAAATAGTGAAAAAAGAATGGAAATCTACAAAAGAAATTAGATTGAATGCGCGTAATAACTTTGTAATAATTTACCTAAAATATACAATTTATTAGTCGAATAGGCAAAATAATAAAACTCCCTCAAACGTAATGTTTAAGGGAGTTTCTTGGCGGAGAAGGAGGGATTCGAACCCTCGATGAGCTATTAACCCATACACGAGTTCAAGAAATTTTGCTATCTTGCTTCTTTTTCACCTAATTGAAATTCGTAAACTTGTTTTCCTTCAAATGTTGTCATATATAGGCTGTCTTCATTAAAGCCTTTTTTACCGAAAGCGATAATGTGATTTTTGAGAGTATCAATGCCCATATCAATATATGTGATTTTTTCATCAGGAGTTATCTTCATAATTTCGCCCAATCCGTCCATTGAAACATACATATTGCCCTTATCAGAGAAAACAATATTCAATGGTGCACCGAAGTTTCCAGGGGTACCCTCAGCAGTCCTAATAACTTTTGCAGAGCTTTCATCTGCATTTCCATCTGAATTAATAGAATACTTTATGAGAGTCTGAGTGTCAAAATCGGTTACATACAAATTTTTTCCGTCTGGGCTGAATGAAAGTGAGAAAAAGCTCTTGTAATTATTCGTATCCGCATTAATAAAAGTTGTCTTTTTTAGGTCAGGTGTGTACTTTTCAATCTTACTACCGTTAGTTACATACATATTTCCCTGACCGTCAAGTTCAAGTCCGCTTGCTCCTAAAAAGCCACCGAAGTCTTCCTGAATAATGGTTGAGGCCTTGCCATCAGGAGTTATTCTCATAATTCTGTCCTGTGCTGCAGCTATAATATTACCTTGCTTATCAAAAGTCATATCCCAGATTAATGGGCTGTTAAAGAAATAGTTATTATCAGATGTTATGTCTTTAAAATTACAGAAGGTTGATATTTTTCCGTCAGGTGTAATTTTCAGAATTTCATCGTGCTTTGCAACATACATAGTGTTATTTTCACCAAATAGAATTCCAGCGGTTACTCTTGCATCAGTTTCTGTAAATACTCTTGCTGATTTGTTTGAAGCTTTTTCCTGAGAAGCTGTCTTTGTATGTTCATTCGATTTTTTGCAGGAAGTAAGTATTAATAGTCCCAATAGGGTAGTCAGTATAATTGTTTTTTTACTCATAGGTTATCCTCCTTTTTAATAATGATAAACCCTATAGTAACTATAATGTCAACACTTTTTTACAGGAAACTGCACTTCGGTTACATAATTCTTTGGGAATTTAGTATTCATAAAGCTGTTTATATATATTTCGACGCCAGGGCTTATGATTTCATAGCCATGATTCTTTATCCACGATACAAGAAAACTGCATTGTTCCTTGTATTCGCCCTTGTAAATTCCCGTAGCATACAAACCAGCGTCTATAGTGCGAACAAATTCCTCATCCTTATACTTTTTATCAACAGGAAGGCAAAGCTCTAAATCATATTCATATTTATTGAAATTGTCAAGAAAATCGTGATAAACACCAATACGTGAATCAAACGAATTAATATTATTATCCTTAATAAGTTTATCAAGTTCAAAAAATCGTTTTGCGAGAGTTTCATGATTACAGCTTGAGTGGTATCGAGTGAAAGCAACAGTTCTTTCAGGTATTTGCTTTAGTTCAATAGTCATAGCAAATTCGCTGAGTGTGCTGGCTGCCGATTCATATAATCGGAGGTTTTTAATCTGGTCATTGATTTTGTTGAGAGTAAAGTTTACTGACAGCAATTTGTCATAATATTCGTTCTTTTTATCTTCTAGCATTTCAATAGCAAAATTGTTGCTATCGTTTTTGATGAGACTGATAATCTGCTCAAGTGAAAAGCCGATTTCCTTCATATTAAGAATTATTCTAAGAGATAGAATGTCTGAATCTGAATATTGTCTATAGCCATTTTCTTGATTAATTTTTGACGGCTTGAGAAGATTGATACTGTCGTAATATCGAAGTGTCTGTACTGAAATATCACAGATTTTTGCAAGCTGACCTATGGTGTAGTAATTGCTGCTCATAATGTCACTCCCCAGATTTGTTATTGTATTAAGTAAAATAAGCATACCATTTATTGCAAAATATTTCTATCTGCATATCCAACAAAATAACACAATGAGCTTGATACCTATTCACACGTTTTAACCGATATGCAGAAGCCAGCGGTTTGTGTGGTGGAGAAACTATTTGAAAACGACAAATAAAATAATTATAAAAAACAAACTTCTCTTATAAAAGGGAAGTTTATTTATAATTGATATTAGGTAATATTAATATCAGTTGCTTTGCTTTTATTATCTTCTTTCTTTTTTATATTGTTTAATATCCTAATTAATGTATTATTATTATTCCAACTAATATCATTATAAAATGTTTTGCTATTACAATAATGCTCTAATCTATCAATATATTTGTCAAGCCAATTGTAATATTTCCAATCATTAATTTTAAAAACAGAAGATTTTTTGTATTTTACAAAAGTATTGATGTTAAATTCAAATGAATTATATTCTAAGCCTGAATTTATATTTAAATAATATTTAAAAAAATCTTTTTCTATAAAAGTAGAAAAACCACCAAATAGGTATTCCAGCTTTAAAACAAAAAGTTTAGTATCAATAATTAGTGAATTTTTATTCTCTTTATATATTTTCGTTCCTTTAGGTAGACACAAATCAAATTTTCTATACATTGCACCATTTGAATTAATAAAATATACTATTGACCCATCATTAATAAAACTTGACATTGTTTTATTAGTATTAACAAACGCACCTCTATTACTAATGTCTTCAGAAAACAGTTTAAAAAATCTATTAGAAAAAAGTATTTTTGGAATAGATTCTTTAGAAAATTTAATAACATTAGAATTCAAATGTAGTGAATTGAAATAACCTGATATAAATGTAGAAAAGTTATCTAAAATTGAGTATTCAATTAATTCAAGTAGCAAATTTATTGAATCATCACATTTGGCTAAAATTCTTTCTTCCTTATTAACAAGACATGGGTCAAGTTTTTGCAAGTTCCCAGATTCCCAAATCATTTTAATTGCAGCATTTTCAGCAAAAGCAGATTTTAAATATTTACACATATCTTCACTAATGTTATAGTTGGGTATTTCAATCATTTTATTATTGCTCTTTGCATTAATAATAAACATTCCTTTATAATTAGTGGTTGCATTTAATTTATGAATCCTGTAAATTAAAGAAGTAAATATTAATACTATTGATACTATAATACCTATAATAATATATACAATTGGTTTAATATTTAGTATAACGCATACTGAATCAGATACTATATTAATTATAGTACTTAATATAACTGAGAAAATTACTATATTATAAGAAACGCTTTTTTCTTCTTTTAATTTTTCTATATATTTATTCAAAGTATCACCTCTGCTAAATATTATCATATTAATTTCTAAAAGTTAATATATTTCTAAATAATCGTGATAACTTTGTGATAATTTCCCTAAAATATTCCATAAAACTGTGTATTATGACAAATAATAAAAACCCTCTTAAACTTAGTGTTCAAGAGGGTTTCTTGGCGGAGAAGGAGGGATTCGAACCCTCGATGAGCTATTAACCCATACACGAGTTCCAGTCGTGCGCCATAAACCGGACTAGGCGACTTCTCCACTAACGCGCTTAAACATTATAACAAACAAAAA
>JAEWZG010000086.1 GCA_023395435.1 Bacillota bacterium | reverse complement strand
CGATTGCAACAAGCTTTCGGGCTTTAACTTTATATATAAATAAGGATTAAAAAATGATTAGTATTAATAAGCGCCTTTTAAAGTGCGCTGAATTTATTTCTCAGGGTGGAATAACAGCCGATGTTGGAACAGACCATGGCTATCTTTCTGCCTATCTTGTTCTTAATGAAATAAGCACACACGTTTATGCATGTGACATCAATGAAGGACCTTTGAATAGTGCAAGAGCTACTGTAGAAAAGTTTATGCTTTCTGATAAAATTGATCTTGTGTTATCGGACGGACTTGATAATGTTAATGGAGAAAATATTACTGATGTCGTAATAGCTGGTATGGGTGGCGAATTAATAGTCGACATAATCAGCAGAGCACAATGGCTTAAAAATGGAGTGAATCTTATTCTTCAGCCCATGACAAAGCCTGAGGTGCTAAGAAAATGGCTTTACGCAAATGGCTTTGAAATTTTTCAGGAACAGGCTGTTACTGACGAGAGCTTCACATATTCGGTTATACAGGCTGAATATTGCGGAAATAATATTGATATAAGTGATTTTAAGTCTTATGTGGGAAAGCTTAGAAATGACACAGAAGAAAACAGAAGGTATCTTTTGAACCTTGCAACAAGACTTAAAAAAATTGGTGACGGCTTGTCAAAATCACAAGATATGAATGAACAGTCACAAAAATATCTATTACTTTCTGAGAAAATAAAAGCATTTGCGGAGGAATAAAAATGATTACAGTTAATGATATTTATAAAGCTGTCGATGAAGTAGCACCGTTCAGATATGCTGAGAAATCTGACAATTCTGGGCTTATTATTGGAGATAAAATATCAATGTGTAAAAAGGTTATGCTATGCCTTGATATTACTAACAAAATGGTTGATAGAGCTATCGAAATTGGTGTCGACATAATAATTTCTCATCACCCAGTTATTTTCAATCCTATAAAAAGTATTTCTACTGATAGCACTTATGCAAAGCTGATTAAGCATAATATTTCAGCAATCTGCGCTCATACGAATCTTGATATGGCAAAGGGCGGAATAAATGATTTAATTGCCGAAAAGCTCAATGTAAAAGTAATTACTGAATGTATCGAAACAGCTTATGAACTTCCTTATTATCAGATAGCAGTGTTTATTCCTGTTGAAAATGTTGAACAGGTTTATAAGGCAATGTCAAGAGCAGGAGCAGGCACTCTCGGAAATTATAGTGGATGCGCCTTCTATACAGAGGGCACAGGAACATTCCTTCCGCTTGAAGGTTCACACGCTTATATCGGCGAGGTTGGAAAGCGTGAAAGTGTCAGAGAAGTGCGAATCGAGATGATATTGCCTCAATCCAAACGTTTTGATGTCGTTCAGGCAATGCTTGATGCACACCCTTATGAAAAGCCAGCCTATAATCTATCAAAAAACTATGCTATTATGGAACAGATAGGTTTCGGCAAAATTGGCGAACTTGAAACTGAAATGTCAGCAAAAGTTTTTGCAGAGTGTTTAAAAAAGACTTTCGACAATCCTTGTATAAGATATAATGACACTGGTAAGATGATAAAGAAAGTCGCTTTCTGTTCAGGCTCAGGTGGAAGCTTATTAAATTATATTATTGCAAGCGGAGCTGACGCTTTTGTTACTGGTGATGTTAAGCATGACCAGTTTGTTGATGCCGATAATGCTGGACTTGCAGTATTTGATGCAGGGCATTTTTATACTGAAAACATTATCCTTGAAAGCCTTAAGAACACACTTTTAAGAAAATTCCCTGAACTTGATATTATAATTGAAAACAGTAACGTTTTATCATTTGCAAAATAAACCATAATGTATTGAGCAAGAGCTCATTTGTATAAAGGAGATTATTAATGGCACTCGACGGAGTATTTTTAAACTGCATAAAAAAAGAGCTTTCACCGCTTATCGGTGGAAGAGTCGATAAAATATATCAGCCCTCTCGTGAGGAAGTTGTATTCCAGTTCAGAATTTATGGTGGGAGTTCGAAGCTTATATTTTCAACATCTGCTGGCACTGCAAGAGTACACATTACAAAAGCTGAAATTGAAAATCCAAAGGTTCCGCCGATGTTTTGTATGCTTTTGCGTAAGCATTTAGGTTCTGGCAGACTCATTGATATAAGACAGGACGGTTTAGAGCGTATCCTTTATTTTGATTTTGAATCAGTTAATGAGATGGGAGATATGGTCAAAATTACTCTTTCTATTGAAATTATGGGAAGGCACTCAAATCTTATCCTTATCAATTCAGAGGGCAAGGTAATTGACAGTATAAAAAGAGTTGGTGAGGATATGTCGAGTGTTCGTCTTGTCCTCCCTGGTATAACCTATTCCCTTCCTCCACGTGAGGAAAAAATCTCTCTACTTAATTTTTCAAGAGACAGTTTTCTGCAAAAGTTATTAGTTTTTGAAAAGCTTGAACTTTCGAAAGGCATAATGAAAGTCCTTGAAGGTATTTCACCTGTGTTTGCTCGTGAAGCTGCATTTTTCACTGGCAAAGGCAAAGAAATAAGTGTTGCTGAAATATCTGACGATGAAAAAGACAGGCTATGTTTCTATTTTCAGAAGGTATCTGATTCTCTTAAAAATAATACAAACAAGTTCGTTGTTATAAAAGAGAAGGACGGCGCACTTAAGGATTTTTGCTTTACTGAAATTAATCAGTATGGTATGCTTTTATATACAAAACCTGTTGCAACAGCTTGTGAACTTCTTGATTATTACTATTCAGAGCGTGACCAGATAAACCGTATGAAGCAACGTGCCCACGATTTGTTCAAGTTCCTTATGAACACAACAGAGAGAATTTCAAGGCGTCTTGCAATTCAGAAGCAGGAGTTGACAGATTGTGCAAACAGGGATTTATATAAAACCTATGGAGATTTAATTTCTTCAAATATTTATCAGCTTTCAAAGGGTATGGAATATGCTGAACTTGAAGATTTTTATGATGAGAACTGCCCGAAGATAAAAATTCCTCTTGATAAAAGATTATCACCGCCACAGAATGCTCAGAAGTATTATTCAGAATACAGGAAAGCAGATATAGCTGAGAAAAAGCTGACAGAATTAATTGTTTCAGGTGAGGAAGAACTCAAATATATTGACAGTGTCTTTGATGCCCTTACAAGAGCAACTATGGAGAATGAAATTATAGAACTTCGTGCTGAGCTTGCTGAACAAGGTTATATCAAGTCAAGTAAGAATAAGGGTAAACCACCAAAGGCAATTCCGCCAATTAAATTCTTATCTTCTGATGGATTCACAATCCTTGTCGGTAGGAATAATAAGCAGAATGACAAGCTAACCTTAAAAGACTCACAAAAGCAGGATTTGTGGCTTCATACACATAATATAACGGGTTCACATGTAGTAATCGTAACAGATGGAACTGTTCCGCCAGATATGACTATTGAAGAAGCTTGCATTATTGCAGCTTTCCATAGTAAAGCTAAAAACTCCACACAGGTTCCAGTTGATTACACTTATATTAAGTTTGTTAAGAAACCTGTTGGTGCAAAGCCGGGAATGGTAATTTTCACAAACAATCAGACAGCGTATGTTACACCGGATATTGAACTAATTGAAAAATTAAGGGTGAAATAAATGAAACTTGATTATCAGTTCTTTGACAGAGATTGTCTTGATGTTGCTCCTGACCTTGTGGGCAAGGTAATAGTCCGTCAGCTTGATGACGGAACACAGATAAGAGTCAGAATTACAGAAACAGAAAGTTACAGAGGCATTGAGGATAAGGCTTGCCACGCAAGTAAAGGCATAACGCAACGTACAAAGATATTGTTTGACAAGCCAGCAACCATATATGTTTACATTTGCTATGGCATGCATTTTTTAATGAATGTCGTAACAGAAAAAGAAGGAACTCCACAGGCTGTGCTTTTCCGTTGCGGTGAAAAATTCAACGGTCCAGCTAAGCTTACAAAAGCTATAAGCGTTGATAAAAGCTTTAATGGCGAAAGCTTTATTAATAATTCAAGAATATGGATTGAAGATGATGGATATAAGCCTGAAATCATTACAGCCCCACGGGTGGGAATTGATTATGCTGGTGACGAATGGAAGAATAAGCCGTGGAGGTTTATAGATAAATTAATTAAATAGGAGATGACAGTATGTTTGGATTTAAGAAAAAGAATGATTTGCAGCAGGAAATTGATAACTACAAGGAAAACTCAGATATCAATTTTAGGTCATACGGGAATTCAGCAGATTTCAAGATTACAATTGAGGATGTTTTTACTATAACAGGAAGAGGAACAGTCATAGTTGGGAAAATTCAAAGTGGTTCAATCTCAGTCGGTGACAGTGTCAAAATTCTTGACAGTAACGGGAATGAGAAGCAGATCACAACTGTATCGGGAATAGAAATGTTCAGAAAATTATTGAATACTGCCAATGCAGGGGACAATGTTGGACTTTTACTTCAGAATGTTAAAAGAACAGATGTAATGAAGGGTGATATGCTGGTTAAATAATTTCTGAATTGTTGACAATAAGGTCTAATTATGAGATAATTTAAAGTAATGCATTTTAATTCTAAGGAGTGTCATAAATGAGAAAAGAGCTTTCAAAGCTTTACGAACCAAAAGAAGTAGAAGACAAAATCTATAAATACTGGATGGACAATGAATGCTTTAAAGCAACAGTAGATAAATCCAAGCCGTCTTATACTATCGTAATTCCACCACCAAACATAACAGGACAACTTCATATGGGGCATGCCCTTGATGAAACTTTCCAGGATGTTCTTATCAGATGGAAGAGAATGTCCGGATATTCAGCTTTATGGGTTCCTGGTACTGACCATGCAGCTATCGCAACAGAAGCGAGAATTGTTGAAACTATGCGTAAAGAAGGTATTCCTTCAAAGGAAGCTATCGGACGTGAAGCTTTTATGGAACGTGCCTGGGCTTGGAAGAATCAGTATAGCGGGCGTATCGTAGAACAGCTTAAAAAGCTTGGCTCATCCTGTGATTGGTCAAGACTACGTTTTACAATGGATGAAGGCTGCAACAAAGCCGTTAAAGAAGTATTTGTAAACCTTTATAACAAAGGACTTATATATAGAGGTAAGAGAATTATCAGCTGGTGCCCTTACTGTAAGACTTCAATTTCAGATGCTGAGGTTGAATATGAGGATCAGGCAGGTCATTTCTGGCACTTAAGATACCCTTTTAAGGATGGAAGCGGTTATCTTGAGCTTGCAACAACTCGTCCTGAAACTTTGCTTGGTGATACAGCCGTTGCTGTAAATCCTAACGATGAAAGATATAAGGATTCAGTAGGAAAAACACTTATTCTTCCACTTGTTGGCCGTGAAATTCCTGTTGTGGCTGATGAATATGTTGAAATGGACTTTGGAACAGGTGTTGTTAAGATTACTCCTGCTCATGATCCTAATGACTTTGAAGTTGGTCTTCGTCATAATCTTCCTGTTATCAATGTAATGACAGATGATGCAAAAATCATTGATGATTACAAAGCTTATGCTGGTATGGACAGATACGAAGCAAGAAAATCTATTGTTGCTGATCTCGAAAAGGGCGGATTCCTTATCAAGGTTGAAGATCACGAACATAATGTAGGAACCTGCTATCGTTGTTCAACAACAGTAGAACCTAAGGTTTCAACACAATGGTTTGTTAAGATGGAATCTCTTGCAAAACCTGCAATTGATGCTGTTAAAAATGGTGAAACAAAGTTCGTTCCTGAACGTTTCGATAAGATTTATTTCCACTGGCTTGAAAATATTAAGGACTGGTGTATTTCACGTCAGATCTGGTGGGGACATCAGATTCCTGCATATTATTGTGACGCTTGTGGCGAAATGGTAGTTTCAAAGGAACACGTTGAAAACTGCCCTAAGTGTGGTGCAAAAATGCGTCAGGATGAGGATACTCTTGATACATGGTTTAGTTCAGCACTATGGCCTTTCTCAACACTTGGCTGGCCTGATAAGACAGAGGATCTCGAATATTTCTATCCGACAAACACACTTGTTACAGCTTATGATATCATTTTTTTCTGGGTTGTTAGAATGATGTTCAGTGGAATTGAGCATATGGGAAAGGTTCCTTTTGATACTGTATTTATTCACGGGCTTATGCGTGATTCACAGGGTAGAAAAATGTCAAAATCTTTAGGTAACGGTATTGATCCACTTGAAGTAATTGATACTTATGGAGCAGATGCACTTAGATTTGCTGTTGCTACAGGTAACTCACCTGGAAACGACATGCGTTATTCTGAAGAAAAGATGAAATCTTCAAGAAACTTTGCAAACAAGCTATGGAATGCTTCGCGTTTCATTATGATGAATCTTCCTGAAGATTTTAATCTTAATGGTCTCCCTGAAAACCTCAATACAGAGGATAAATGGGTTATCTCAAAATTCAATACTCTTGCAAAAGAAGTCAATGAAAACCTTGATAGCTTTGAAATTGGCATCGCTGTACAGAAGCTTTATGATTTCATCTGGGATATCTATTGTGACTGGTACATTGAACTTACAAAGCCAAGAATTATCGCTGGCGGACAGACAGCAGAAACTGCACAGGCTGTACTCGTATGGGTTATGCAGGGTATGCTCAAGCTTCTTCATCCGTTCATGCCATTTATAACAGAAGAAATCTGGCAGGCTCTTTCTGACACAGACAAGCCATTAATGCTTGAGGACTTCCCTGTATATGATGAGAAATTAACCTTTGGAAAAGAAGAAGCTGATTTTGAAAAGATTATTACTGCTATAAAAGCTATAAGAAATCGTCGTTCGGAAATGAACATTGTTCCAAGTGTTAAGGCAAAAATGTTCATTGAAACTGAATCAAAGCAAGCATTTGAAAATGGCATAATGTTCTTTGAAAGACTTGCATCAGCAAGTGAAGTAACAATAGGTGACAAGTTTAATATTCCTGATGCCGTAACAGTAGTAACAGACTGTGCAAGAATATTTATTCCACTTGATGACCTTGTTGACAAGGAAAAGGAACTTGAACGTCTTGCTAAAGAAAAAGCTGCAGTCCAAAAGGACATTGACTTCCTTTCAGGAAAGCTTAATAATCAGGGCTTTTTAGCAAAAGCACCGGCACAGCTGATTCAAGCTGAAAAGGCAAAGCTAGCTAAGGCGGAAGAAAAAATGGCAAAGATTGAACAAAGTATAGCTGCGCTTAATAAATAGAGGGCAAATACGATGAATATAAATGAGGCGATGGAATATATTTCAAGTTTTGACAGACTAGGCAAGCCTGTTACTGATCTTAACAGAAT
Organism: Bacillota bacterium; assembly: GCA_023395435.1. Taxonomy (GTDB): domain Bacteria; phylum Bacillota; class Clostridia; order Oscillospirales; family Ruminococcaceae; genus SZUA-444. Next base: position 3,035 of record JAEWZG010000086.1, on the reverse strand, counting down.
GATAGCGTTATTGTCCTTGCTAGGTAATCCGCACAAAGACCTTAAGTGTATTCATATTTCTGGAACAAACGGAAAAGGTTCTGTTGCACAGATGTGCAATGAAATTTTAATCCATGCTGGCTATCGAGTGGGTATGTATACTTCACCGTATATGATTCATTATTCAGACCGAATTAAGTTTAACAATGAAAATATTGATCTGGATGTCTTGTGTGAAATAACGGAGCATATCACATCTGTTCTTGAAAATGTTGAGTATAAATCAAACTTCTCTCAGTTCGAAATTTCAACGGCAATAGCATTTATATATTTTAGGAATATGCGTTGTGATGTTGTTGTTTTAGAAACTGGAATTGGCGGTAGACTTGATTGTACAAATGTTATTAAAGCACCAATTGTTTCAATTATTACATCAATTTCTCACGACCACAATCAGATACTGGGCTCAACTTTAAAAGAGGTTGCCTCTCATAAAGCAGGTATTATTAAAAGGAATTCTCCTTGCGTTTTGTCAGCAAACAAGCCTGATGAGGTTGTTGACATAGTGAAAAATCAATGCGAGCTTTGTCATTCTCAGCTTGTTATACCTGAGCTAACTAATCTTCATGTTTTCAAATCTGATATTCTTGGCAGTGAATTTTATTATAATGGAAATTCATACTTATTGAAAATGAGCGGATGTCATCAGATTTTAAATGCAACCTCTGTTATAGAAGCAATGAAATTTATTTGTGATTATGGTTTTGCTATTTCATACGATGATATATATTTTGGTATTAATAACGCACGAGTACCTGCAAGAGGAGAAGTTCTATCTGAAAATCCATTAATTATTCTTGACGGAGCACACAATCCGGCTGGAATGAAATCATTGACAGATATCATTAAGAAGTCAAATAAAAAGCAATGCATTGCGATAATTGGAATGGTTAAGGATAAGAATGTCCGGGAATCCATATCACAGATTGTTCCATATATTTCTGATTTTATTTGTGTTGAAGGCTTCTCGCCGAGGGCGGTGTCTGCTGACGACCTTGTTAATGTAATTAAATCATTTAAGAAAAAAGCTTTTAGTGTTTATGATATTGATCTCGCAGTTAAAGAGGCTGTAAATCTTGTTAACGATGATGGAATGCTTGTAATATGTGGTTCACTATTCCTCGCATCTGTTGCAAGAAAGATTTTTGTCGAATAAAAAACAATAAATGATACTCTCACTTACGTGAGAGTATTTTTTTATGTGCTAATTGTAATTTTTTTACTTTAATTCCTGTTTCGACATATTATTTAAATAATATGTTATATGATATAAACATTAATTAGTAACGGAGGGTAAATATGCCTGTTTTGTTGGAAGTTAAAGAAAAAACCATTATAGCTTATATTTCAGGAGAAGTTGATCACCATACCGCAAAAGGTATCAGGTCGGAAATAGATTCTGAAATAGAAAGACTCAGCCCAGAAAAAGTAATTTTAGATTTTTCTGCGGTTACTTTTATGGATAGTTCGGGAATAGGGTTGGTTATGGGAAGATATAAAATAATGCAGTCATTAAGTGGGGCTGTTCTGATACAGAATCCACCTGATCATATAAAAAAAGTAATGCGTCTTGCCGGTCTTGACAGGATTGCAAACATAATAAACATAAAGGCGGGTAGTTAATAATGAAAATACTTAATGAAATCAAGATTACTTTCCCAAGCAGATCGGCAAATGAAAGCTTTGCAAGAATAGCAGTTTCTGGTGCTATTGCTCAGTTCGATCCTTGCGTGGACGAGCTATCGGACATAAAAACAGCAGTTTCTGAGGCAGTTACAAATTCAATAGTTCATGCATATAACATGGAAGTAGGTAAAATCGATCTTACGATACGCCTTCTTGAAGGGAAAATTGTATACATAAAGATTAAAGATTACGGCTGTGGAATTCCTGACATAAACAGGGCTATGGAGCCTTTGTTCACAACAGCTCCACAGGATGAAAGAGCTGGCCTCGGTTTTGCCGTAATGGAAAGCTTTATGGACAAGCTTACAGTCAGAAGTAAGGTAGGCAAAGGCACATCAGTAATTCTGACTAAAAAAATCAAATCAAGAAAGGCAACAGATGAATAACTATAAGGATAGCTTTATAGAAGAAAATCTCGGGCTGGTTCACCTTTGTGCAAACCGCTTTCGAGGTCGTGGAATTGAATATGAGGACTTATATGGTGCTGGCTGTATAGGTCTAATTAAGGCTGCAAAAGGCTTTGATGAAGAGCGTGGAGTTAGGTTTTCAACATACGCTGTTCCAGTAATTCTTGGAGAGATAAAGCGCCTGTTCAGGGATGGTGGAGCGATTAAAGTAAGTCGTAGTACGAAAGAATTATCAATGAAGGTCACTCGCGCCAGAGAGCAGTTTATGCTCACACAGGGACGGGAACCGACTATTGCTGAATTGAGTACCATTGTCGGATTTGATGAGAGTGCAGTTGTTGAGGCGTTAAATGTTAGCCTTCCACCAATCAGCCTCACTGAAACACTAGATGAAGCAATGGGGGAAACTGATATTCCTGTTGATTCACCAGATATTGAAATATCAGATCTGTTATCGTTAAAACAGGTTATGCATACTCTTGATGCAAAGGATAGACAGCTAATATATCTACGATATTTCTCAAATAAAACTCAGACGGAAACTGCAAAAGAGCTTGATATGACACAGGTTCAGGTTTCCCGCAGAGAGAAGAAACTTCTTCTTCAAATGCGCTATGCCTTACTTGAATAAAAAGTGAACAAAAAAGCAAGGCTAATTTTGTTTGACATTAACAAAATTTTGTGGTATTATAATAACAAGTATAGATTTGACGAAGACGAGGATATGCTATCCTCGTCTTTACTTTGATATATTATACGTTTTGAAAGGAATTATATATGCAATTTACGGATTTAAACTTGTCTGCGGAGGTTCTGCGTGCAATAGAAGAATTGGGCTATAAGGAGCCTACTATGATTCAGGAAAAGAGTATTCCTGTTCTTCTTGAGGGTAAGGATGTTATC
>JAEWZG010000014.1 GCA_023395435.1 Bacillota bacterium | reverse complement strand
CAATTGACGGTAACAGTATAATGAACAGAGCCTTCTACGGAATAAAAATGCTTTCTAATTCCAAAGGCTTTTTCACAAATGCCATAACAGGCTTTATGAATATCTATCTCAAGGAACTGGATATTGTAAAACCTGATTGCGTTGCAGTCGCATTTGATTTGAAGGCACCAACATTTAGGCATATAAAGGTTGATACCTATAAGGCCAACCGAAAGGGTATGCCTGCTGAACTTCACCAACAGATGCCTGTCATTAAAAAAATTCTCACAGCTATGGGAATAAAAATACTTGAGGTTGAGGGTTATGAGGCCGATGATATTTTAGGAACATTATCGAGAATCTATACCGAAAGTGGCGATGAGTGTTATATACTTACTGGTGATCGTGACAGCCTTCAGCTTGTAAATAATAATGTAATAGTCCGTCTTGCAACCACAAGGGAAACCATTGTTTATACACCTAATAAAATTAAAGAAGTCTATGGTCTTGAACCTATCCAGCTTATTGAAGTCAAAGCACTAATGGGCGATAGCTCTGATAATATTTCAGGGGTAGCAGGGATCGGTGAAAAAACTGCACTTGCACTTATAAGTGAACACGGAAGCGTAGAAAAGCTGTATGAAAATCTGGATACTGCAAAGCTGACGCCGTCTGTGAGAACAAAGCTTGAAAACGGAAAAGACGCTGCTTTTCAAAGTAAGTGGCTTGCTACAATATGCAAGGATGTCCCTGTTGAGCAGGAAGCCTGCTGTTATAAAATATCTAATATCGACAATAAAACTCTGTCGGAAATTCTCACTGACCTTGAAATGTTCAAGCTATTAGAAAAAATCGGTGGTAGTATTTCAGAAAAATCTTCTGAAGAAGTTGAAATTGAAAATAAAGCGCCGAAGATAAAATATACCATTAAAGAACTTGATAGCGATGAACTTGACAAGATTATTAAAGATAAGACAGAAGTATTCTTCATATATAATAGCTGTAAAGCACAGATACTTGTCGGGGATATCATATACATAACCGACGAAAAAGAGCTTATTTTAAAACTTTTTGAAAGTGCAAACGATAAGAAAACCTTTGAGGGTAAATCGGCATATAAGTTTGCTTTTGAAAATAAGAGGGAACTTAAGAATCTGAAATTTATCTGTGATCTTGCCGGATATATCCTTAATTCAATGGCGAGTGAATATACTATTGAAAATCTGTGCAAGACTTATAAGGTAAGCTACCGTAATGATATGGAAGATTATTCTGACATTGCTTCACTTCCTGCTTTGTGCGAAAGATTAAAAGCTGAGGTTGAACTAACAGAAATGTCTGACCTTTTATATAATATTGAACAGCCTCTTTGCGAGGTATTAGCCTCAATGGAGGTAGATGGAGTCAAGGTCGACATTGACGGGGTAAAAGAATTTGGCTCTTCGCTTTCTACTGATATAAAACGTCTTGAGAATGAAATTTATAAACTTGTTGGTCACGAGTTCAATATCGGCTCACCAAAACAACTTGGTGTTGTGCTATTTGAGGAGCTTGGGCTCCCTTCAAAGAAAAAGACTAAAACAGGCTATTCAACCAATGTTGATGTACTTGAATCATTAATGGACAAGCACCCAATCATTCCGCTGATTTTTGAATATAGAACACTTACAAAGCTAAATTCAACCTACGTTGAGGGCTTGCTAAAGGTTGTGCGTGAGGACGGACGTGTTCATTCTGTATTCAAGCAGACCGAAACAAGAACAGGCAGAATTTCCTCAACAGAGCCTAATGTTCAGAATATTCCAGTAAGAAAAGAAATAGGAAGAAATATGCGAAAATTCTTTGTTTCAGATAAAGGCTATATCTTGCTTGACGCTGACTATAGTCAGATCGAACTTCGCGTTCTTTCACACGCTTGTGGCGATAAGAATATGCAAAAAGCATTCCTTGAAAACAAAGATATCCATACCACCACCGCAGCACAAGTTTTTGGTGTACCGGAGGATTTTGTTGCACCTGAAATGCGAAGTGCCGCAAAAGCCGTAAACTTTGGTATAATCTATGGTATCGGTGCATTTTCACTATCTCAGGATATAGGTGTTTCAGTTTCTGAGGCTGATAAATATATAAAACAATATCTTGCAAACTACCCTAATGTAAAAGAATTTATGGATAGAATTGTTGAGGGTGGAATGAAAGACGGCTATGTAACAACAATCTTCGGAAGAAGAAGATATATTCCTGAGCTTTTATCTTCAAATAAAATTTTACAGGCTTTTGGCAAAAGAGCGGCGATGAATGCTCCCATTCAGGGTGCTGCCGCTGATATAATAAAAATAGCAATGGTAAAGGTTTATAATAAGCTCAAGGAAGAAAAGCTTGACGCAAAACTTATATTACAGGTTCACGATGAACTTATTATTGAAGTTTCACTTAAGGATAAGGACAGAGCGGCAAAAATCCTCCACGATGAAATGGAGAATGCTGTGAAACTTGACGTTCCAATGACTGCTGACGTTAATGAGGGAGAAAGCTGGTATGTTGCAAAAGGATAAGCTTGAAATAAGGCATCTTACCATTGATGATATAGAAGCTGTCGCAAAGATTGAGGCTGAATGCTTTTCAATGCCCTGGTCTGAGCAGGCTTTTGAAGAGGAGCTTCATCTTGATACCGCAATATGCTTTGTTGCTCATATTAATCATGAAATAGCGGGCTTTGTCAACGGTAGGATTGTTCTTGATGAGTTTTATATCAATAATGTTGCGGTTACTTCACGCTTTCGCAAAAAGGGAATAGGCGAAACTCTTATAAATGACCTTTGCGATTACCTGAAAAATATTGCATCTTTTATTACACTCGAAGTGAGGGAATCCAACATTCCTGCACAGAATTTATACACAAAATGTGGTTTTAAAACTGTCGGAAAGAGAAAAGACTTTTATGAAAAACCGACAGAAAATGCTGTACTGATGACGAAATATTTATAATGTCGAATTATTATACAAATTGTAATATTAATTATAAAATTAACAAAAGAGGTTGATGACTTGAAAATTTTAGCGATAGAAAGCTCCTGCGATGAAACTGCCGCAGCAATCGTCGAAGACGGTACAAAGGTTTTATCCTCTATAATTTCATCACAGATTGAGGAACATAAGATATATGGCGGTGTGGTTCCTGAAATAGCTTCAAGACGGCATTGTGAGAATATACTTGACGTTGTAACACGCTCACTTGATGAGGCTGAATGCACACTAGATGATATTGAAGCAATAGCAGTAACATATGCTCCTGGTCTTATTGGTGCATTGCTTGTCGGTGTGAATTTTGCAAAAGGACTTGCCCTTGCAAGTAACAAGCCACTTATTCCAGTTCATCATATAGCTGGGCATATTGCCGCAAACTATATCGCTCATCCTGATTTAAAGCCACCATACTTATGCTTGGTTGTAAGTGGTGGACACAGCCATATTGTTGAAGTTAAAACCCATATTGAATTTAAGGTTATCGGGAGAACACATGATGATGCCGCTGGTGAATGCTTTGATAAAGTAGCAAGGGTTCTCGGCTTCCCATACCCAGGCGGAGTCCATATTGACAAATCAGCAAAACTAGGCAATTCTGAAACCTACCAGCTTCCGCACCCTAAGGTAACAGGCTGTGAATATGATTTCAGTTTTTCCGGCTTGAAAACTGCTGTAATTAATTTAGTCCATAATTCCGAGCAGAAAGGCATTGAAATTAGTAAAAATGATTTAGCAGCAGCCTTTCAGAAAACTGTATGTGAGATTCTTGTTAGCAAGACAATGAATGCTGCGGGGAAGTTTGGTTACAAAAAAATTGCAGTAGCAGGTGGCGTAAGTGCAAACAGTGGTATACGTGATGCTATGGAAAAGGCGTGCAGGGAATCTGGTGCGACTCTATACATCCCTCCACTTTCATTATGTGGAGATAATGCCGCAATGATTGGTTGTCAGGGCTATTATGATTATCTTGCTGGAAAGCGTGCTGGCTCTGATTTAAATGCAGTTGCAACATTATCATTAGAAAATATATAAATAAAGGCGGGAACTATCCCGCCTTTTTATATTTTAAAAGCATTAAAAAAGCCCTCACTTTTGTGAGGGCAATATATTAATTGCGTTTTTTTATAATTGCTGGTAATACTTTTGCGAAGGCAAGAGCAAATAGAATTGCCGAACCAGCCTCTATTAAAAAATTAACAGCAAAGATAGTTTCAAGTACTGATTTAAAAGTTAAATTAAATTTAGGGAATAAAAGCCATAAGCAACCCATAACTCCTGCGGTATTAGTAAGTGTTGCAAGAAATGCAGCAACAACTGCCGAAATAACATCATTAACATTGTGTTTGATCAAAGCTTTGAATACTAAACCAGCCACTAAACCAATAAGGATTCGTACAACTACCGCCATTATGATAGAACTTATTGGGTGTCCGCTATAAAATGGTGAAAATGCAAGGTCACCAAGAGATGAACCTCTCATTGTTGCATCAATAAGTGAACATAATCCCATTGCTCCGCCAAATAATGCACCCCAGTATGGTCCCATAATTACTGCACCTATTATTACAGGAATGTGCAAAATAGTAAATGCAATAGGTGGCATCATAATAAATCCAATTCCAGTGACCTGAAATAAAATTATAATTGCGATAATCATCGCCGCCTGTGTCATTTGTAAAATTTGCTTTTTGCTTTTTGTGTTCGCCATAAAATTTCCTCCTTGCTATTGTTCGGATAAACCGATACAATGCATTAAATTCAGGCAGTTATTCAGCGTTTTTCTTATAGAGTGCGTATAATCCATCACTTAAAAGGTCAGGTGCTATGATAAGTTCACGTCTGCAATGCTTAGCAATACTTGGGGCAAGCCCGCCTGTTGCGAGAACAACAGATTCTTCACCGAGAACTTCCTTGTACCTGTCAATCATACCGTCCATCATTGAAGCAGTGCCGAGTATTATCCCCGATTTCATTGCGTCAATGGTGTTTCCACCGATCAAAACATCGTTTTCAAGCTCAGTGTTAATGTACGGGAGTTGTGCAGTCGCTCCTGATAATGCATTAAGTGAAACCTTAACACCAGGGATGATTGAGCCACCAAGAAGTGCTCCTGTCTTGTCAACAGCAGTAATTGTTGTTGCTGTGCCAAGATCAAAAATAATAAAAGGTGGTTTGTACTTGAGCATTGCTCCTACAGCACCGCAAACAATGTCGCTTCCAAGAAGGGCAGGGTTATCAATACGAATGTTGAGTCCTGTTTTTACTCCAGGGCCAACAACAATAACCTTGCACTTGAAAAGCTTTTTGATTGCAGCTTTAAGAACATTAATAAGTGGTGGAACAACAGTAGAAATAATTGCTCCATTGAAATCTTCCGGAGAATATCCATAAAGCTTAATGATATCAGCGAATACAATAGCATACTGATCCTCCATTTTTGAGGCTTCAGTTGAGATTCTTGATGTAAATACAAGTTTGTCATCCTTGTAACCACCGAGTACAATATTTGTATTACCAACGTCAACAGTTATAACCACATTAATTCCTCCGTTTGAAAAACTATGTAAAAAATCGCCTGTATGAATATTATAGCCTTAAAAACTTCAATAAGCAACAAAAAGCAATTTTTTTGTAATTTTATACTTTTTTACTTTTCTTATTTAATAGATTTTTTACTTTTGCTACAAGACCGACTGGTTTTGTGGCACTAATTTCATTTGCTTGAATAGATTGAGCCTTCTCATAAGCTTGTTTTGAAAAATAACATTGTGAGTCAAGTGTTGGTTCTGACAGCTCTTTTTTAACATAGCTTCCGTCACTAAGCTGTATTCTCGCCTTGACATTATCATTTTTAATAGTTGCGAATATATCAAGTATTCTATGTTTTATTCTTGAGTCAAGGATAGGTGCAGCCACCTCAACACGTCTTACAGTATTCCTTGTCATAAAATCAGCTGATGAAATGTAAATCTTCTGTCGTTCGCCAAGTCCGAAAATATAGATACGGGAATGTTCAAGGAATCTTCCGACAATACTTGTTATCGAGATATTCTGAGTATAGCCATTAACTCCAGCAATAAGACAACAAATGCCTCTAATAATAAGTTCAATTTTTACGCCAGCCTGTGAAGCTTCGATAAGCTTATCAATAATAACCTTATCGCTTAGTGAATTAAGTTTTGCACCAAAATAAGCCGGCTCACCAGCCTTTGCAAAGCTTATTTCTATATCAAGCATTTCTATTATTCTGTTCTGTAAGCAAAGCGGTGCAATAAGCAGATTATTTGAATGCTCAACAAGACTTCCGAGGGATAACGCATTGAATATAACAGAAGCTTCAGACGCAATATCCTTGTTTGCAGTCATAAGTGATAGGTCTGTATAAAGTCTTGAAGTCTTTTCATTGTAATTTCCTGTACCTATCTGTGTAATGTATTCAACCTTATTGCCATTTTTTCTTGTAATAAGTAAAAGCTTTGAGTGTACCTTTATGTTTTCTGGGCCATACATAACACGACAGCCTGCACTTTCAAGGCGTTTTGACCAATCAATATTATTTTCTTCATCAAATCTCGCCCGCAGTTCAACAAGTACAAGTACTTCCTTGCCATTTTCAGCAGCATCAATAAGTGCTTCGATAACCTTACTATTCTTTGCAACACGATATAAGGTAATCTTTATTGAGTAAACCTGTGGGTCATCGGCAGCCTCTTGAAGAAGCTTTAAGAATGGCTTTATACTTTCATAAGGATACGAAAGTAGAATATCATTTCGCTGAATCTGTTTTATCATCGGTTCATTTGTGTTGACTGATGGTGATTTCTGCGGTTCAATTTTTTTATAGAAAAGCTCTGTTCTGAACGATAGCTTATCCTCAAGAGCAAAAACATATGACATATCAAGCGGGGATTTTGTGAGGTAAACATCCTTTTGATTAATTTCAAGTCTTTCACAAAGATCCTTCAGAGTCGTTGAGGAAAGGTTACGGCTTGTTTCAAGTCTAACAGGGGAGAGCTTCTTACGTTTTTTGAGAAGTTCCGTCATTACAGAACGGAAGTCGAGGTCGTAATCCACAAGTCCTTCTTCTGCGTTAATATCTGCATTTCTTGTAATTCTTATTAGAGCTTTTTCAAGAATTTTGTAGTTCTGAAAAATCTTTGGGACAAAATGAAGAATCAGATCTTCAATTAACATAAATCTTGATGTTTCACCAGGAAGAAAAACAATTCTTTCAAAAGCTCCGCTTGCACGAACAATACCAAGCTTTGAATTTGATTTTCCTTCAACTCTTGCAATAACATAAATTTCCTTATTATTTAAAAACGGGAACATATGTCTTTTGTCAATAACCTGTGGTGAAAGAAGTGGGAGTATTTCACGGTCGAAATATACCTCGAAGAATTCAGACTCAGCCTTTGACATATCCTTAAACTGAAGCTGTCTGATGCCTTCCTTCTTGAGTTCATTCATAATATCAGAAAATATCAGATCCTTAAGCGGTATAAGCTCCTTGACCTTCTGTGAAATAGCGTCAAGTTGCTGAGCTACAGTCATATTTGTTTTATTTTCCGTTGCTTCACTGTCAACAAGAAGTTGGTCGCGTAGTGAACCCACACGGACCATAAAGAATTCATCAAGATTGCTTGAAAAAATAGATGCAAATGTCAGCCTTTCAAAAACAGGAACACTAATATCCTGTGCTTCTTCAAGAACACGCTTGTTGAACTTGAGCCAGGATAATTCTCGGTTGTCATTTACCTGAAAAGTCATATTTTTCCTCCAGTAATGTATTTATTATAATAAAATAATGAGAACATTTGTAATTAAATTATAAATTGCAGTATTTATTATGTCAAGCAAATAAAAAATTACTATAATTTTTAGTGAAATGCTTGATAAATACTTAATAAAATGGTAAATTATAGATAAGACAGTTTAGGGAGGCATATTAATGGACATAAATTCAATTTTGCAATTTGATGAGCAGTTTCTCTGGAGTGGGAAAGGAATACCACAAAAACCAACAAAGGAAGTATTGTATCATCTGGGAATTATAGCTTTTTGTTGTGCAGTTTTGTGGGTAGTTATTAGGTTATTAAAAAATGGTGATGGAGTATTTCCACTACTGATTTTTATATTTATAGGTTTTGCTATGATAGCTTTATGTATTTATAAAATAAGGTACGCAATTTGTATCAGACCCAAAAGAGTTTTACAGACAGAATATTACCTCACAACTCAAAGAGCAATTATTTATGATACTGTTGCCTGTGATTATTATTACGGAAATTTACGTGACTTTTCAGAATTCAGAATTGATAATTTTAATGGTCTATATGGTGATATCTACATGGGTAAGATTTTTCAACCTACACAGCAGGATTCTAAGGATGCACTGGATGCCGCAAAATTAGTTCTGTATAAGGATAAAACTGATATGCCTTATATTTGCTTTGAAGGTATTGAAAATCCAGCACCAATAATGCAGATGGCAAAAGAAGCAAGTCAAAAGCTTAACTCAAATACATATTAAATATTATTAAAACAAAAGCATCCTCTAAATAAGGATGCTTTTTTAATACTATAAAGTTTCTGAAAATTCTTTTGCGGTGATTTTTAATTCTTCAAGTTCACTGTCTGAAGGCTTGAATACAATTCTTGGCGATTTTTCAAATACCTTGAGCGAAAGACCTTTTGCTCTTTCTTCAAGAAGCTTGCAGGCTTCACCGCTCCAGCCATATGAGCCGAAGAACATAACAGGCTTACCTCTGTTTGAAACTGCATCAACCATTGAAAGAACATCCCATACAGGCTTAAGTGCATCTCTGTTTATTGTTGGTGAACCGAAAATCAAAGCATCTGAATTTTCAATCAATTCAGGGAATTCTGAAAAATCGTGACAGATTATATCATATGACTTTGTTTTGATGCCAATTTCATTAAGCTGTGCCTCAATAGTTTCAGCCATTGCTTTTGTATAACCATAAGCCGATACATAAAAGATAGTAGCATTTTTTTCGTGTTCCTTTGGTGTTGACCATTCCTTATATAACTGCATTGTCTTAGCAATATTTTTCTTTAGTACAGGACCGTGACTTGTACAAATCATATCAAAGTCAAGAGCCTCAAGCTTTTTAATACCCTCAAGAACAAATCTTTTGAATGGTCCCATAATAGCAGTATAATAATTCTCAAAAGCAGACCAATAGGCATGAGGATAAGTAATATCCTCATCAATTATAGCTGGCTCGCAGTAATGTGAACCGAGGAAATCGCAGGTGAAAACAGTCTTATGTTCTCTTAAGTATGTGAACATTGAATCAGGCCAGTGAAGATTTGGTGCGGTAACGAATTCAAGCACCATGCCATTGCCAAGGTCAAGTGTATCACCTGTTTTTACTGTAACAGACTCAAAAGGAACATTTGTGATTTTAGTCAGGTTTCTGATAGCAGCAGAAGTTCCGAAAACCTTAATCTGAGGATTCTTTTCAATAAGCTTTGCAAGGCTTCCTGAATGGTCGGGTTCTGTATGATTAAAAATTATATAATCAATTTTTTCAGAAGATGTAATCTCTTCAATATCAGCAAAAAATGATTTTGAAAATCTGTCGTGCACTGTTTCAATAATAGCAGTTTTTTCGCCTTTAATAAGATATGAATTATATGAGGTACCGTATTCAGTCTTCATTATAATGTCAAAGATTCTCATATTAGGGTTTAATGTGCCAATGTAATAAATATTGTCCTTTAATTTTTTCATAAAAATCTCCTTATCAAACAGTATGCCAGCATTATAGCTGGCATACATTAAGAATTATAGTGCTGAAAAAGCATCTTTTGATGCACCACATACAGGGCATACCCAATCGTCTGGAATATCCTCAAAAGCAGTACCAGGAGCAATTCCTGAATCAGGATCTCCTACTTCTGGGTCATATACATAACCACATACACATTCATATTTGATCATATTTAACATCTCCTGTCTTAAATTTAACTATACTCTTTTAGTATAGTTATTGTATAATTCTATTATATCAACCCGACAATATTTTGTCAATAATAATTTTTATGAAATGGGTTAACATTATATAATTTATTATTATCAAAATGAGCAGAATATATTTATGTACAAAGACTTTTTCAAGTTATTAAATATGCACAATAAGAGATCAATTGTTCTATAAAAATTTCATATTATTTTTTAGCAGTCACTATTGACAAGTGCTAAAATATATGTATAATTGTAGTTAGCACTCATCGATATAGAGTGCTAATACCTTCAAAAAGCTAACAAATTATTATGGGGGTTAATGTTGTGGATGAGAGGAAAATTAGAATACTCTCTGCTATTGTCGAGCAGTATATTGTTACAGGTGAGCCAATAGGATCAAAAGCATTGATGAATATTCTTGATATTAATGTATCACCTGCTACTATCAGGAATGAATGTGCCGCATTAGAGCAGATGGGATATCTTGAACAACCACATACCTCAGCAGGTCGAATTCCATCATTTGCTGGTTACAGGCTTTATGTTGATGAGATTATGATGAAGAATACTATCCCTGAAGAAGATAAGCTGAAAATTGATGAACTTCTTGATGATGATGACCTTACTGTTGAGTCGATTGTCCAGAAGGCGTCAACTGCACTTGCTGAAATTACAAAATGTGCAACAGTTGTTGCTAATTCAGCACCTAAGTTTTCAATTATCTCAAAGGTTGAGGTAATCCCCACAGGAAAAAGACTTTATGTAATTCTCATGATTACTTCATCGGGAAGCATAAAGAATAAAGTATGCCGTCTTGAATTTGATCTGACAAATGAACAGCTTGAATTCTTCTCAAATTTCATGCAGGAGAATCTTGAGGGGATTTCAGTCAACAATATTTCAGATGATATGATGGAAAAAATGGCAACAGCAATGGGAACATACATGATGACACTGACACCTTTAATACAGGGTGTATGCGAAATGTCACGTGACCTTGCTAAAAAGAATGTAATCATTGAGGGCGAGACAAATCTTCTTGCCTGCAAGGATATAGACACTAACGAAATAATAAGTTTCCTCAACAATAAAAATGAATTCTCAAAGCTTCTTGATGAAAGCTTCAGCGGACTTCATGTTATGTTTTCAAAAGAGAAGAATGATTTTGTTATAAGCAATTCAAGTATTATTACTTCGCCTTTCCAGAAGAGTGGACAGACAGCGGGAATGCTTGGGGTTATCGGCCCTATGAGAATTGATTATGCAAAGATTATTCCGTATCTTGAATATTTTACACAGAAGATTACTGACCTCATATCAGATGAAGATGAGGAAAATAATTAATAGAAAGGCAGGGCATAGTTTTTGATGAGTAATAACAAAAAAGATAAAGAAGAAACAATAACTGATGAAAAAGCTCAGGAAACGACTACCCAAGAGGTAAAGGAAGAAGCTGTAAAGGCAGAACCCATTACAGAAGAAAAGGTATCAGAGGAAGATAAACTTAAAGCAGAACTTGAAGAAGAAAAAAACAAGTATTTAAGACTTCTTGCAGAATATGATAATTTCAGAAAGCGCTCAGCAAAGGAAAAACTCGAAAGCTATGGTGATGCAACCGCTAAAGCTATTTCAGATATATTACCTGTTTATGATAATTTTGAAAGAGCTTTGCAGTCTGAAAGTTCAGATGAGAATTTCAAAAAAGGTGTTGAAATGATTTTCAATAACTTTACTGAAGCCTTGAAGAGAATAGGTGTTGAGACTATCGATCCTGTCGGAGAGGAATTTGATCCTAATGTTGCACAGGCTATCAATCAGATTGAAGATGAGAATTTTGGTGACAACACAGTTTGCCAGGTTTTCCAGAAAGGTTATAAACTTAGCGACAAGATAATCAGATATGCAATGGTGGTAGTCGCAAACCCATAAAAAAGCAGTTAACAGGGTAAAAACCCGAAACATATATTATTAAAGGAGAGAATTATTATGAGTAAAATTATTGGTATTGACTTAGGTACAACAAACTCTTGTGTAGCAGTTATGGAAGGTGGCGAAGCTGTCGTTATAACTAACTCAGAAGGTGCAAGAACAACTCCTTCTGTTGTCGGTGTTTCAAAAAACGGTGACAGACTTGTTGGACAGGTAGCAAAAAGACAGGCAGTAACAAATTTTGACAACACAATCATCTCAATCAAGAGACATATGGGTTCAGACTATAAGGCTATGATGGCTGGTAAGTCATACACACCACAGGAAATTTCAGCAATGATTCTTCAGAAGATGAAGGCTGATGCTGAAGCTTACCTTGGAACAACAGTAACAGATGCTGTTATCACTGTTCCAGCTTACTTCACAGATGCACAAAGACAGGCAACGAAAGATGCTGGTCAGATTGCTGGTCTTAATGTAAAGAGAATTATTAATGAGCCAACAGCAGCAGCTCTTGCTTATGGTGTAGATAAGGAAAACGATCAGAAGATTATGGTTTATGACCTCGGTGGTGGTACATTCGACGTATCTATCATTGAAATGGGTGATGGTGTTCAGGAAGTTCTTGCAACCGCTGGTAACAACAAGCTCGGTGGAGATGATTTTGACCAGAGAATTATCGACTGGCTTGTAAGTGAATTCAAGAAAGCAGAAGGCATTGACCTAACAAATGATAAAATGGCTATGCAAAGACTAAAGGAAGCTGCTGAAAAATCTAAAATTGAGCTTTCATCAACTCCTTCCACAAGCATAAGCTTACCATTCATTACAGCTGATGCAACAGGACCAAAGCATCTTGAACTTACACTTTCAAAAGCTAAGTTTGATGAATTGACACACGACCTTGTTGATGCAACAATGGGGCCAGTTAAGCAGGCTCTTTCAGATGCTGGCTTACAGCCTTCAGATTTACACAAGGTTCTTCTTGTTGGTGGTTCAACACGTATCCCAGCTGTTCAGGAAGCTGTTAAGAATTATATGGGCAAAGAACCATTTAAAGGTATCAATCCTGATGAATGTGTAGCAATCGGTGCAGCAATCCAGGGTGGTGTTCTTACTGGTGATGTTAAGGGACTCTTGCTTCTTGATGTAACTCCACTTTCACTTGGGCTTGAAACAATGGGTGGCATTTGCACAAAGATTATTGAAAGAAACACAACAATCCCAACAAAGAAATCACAGGTGTTCTCTACTGCTGCAGACAATCAGACAGCTGTTGATATCACAGTTCTTCAGGGTGAGAGAGAATTCGCTAAGGATAACAAACAGCTTGGTATGTTCCGTCTTGACGGTATCGCACCAGCTCCACGAGGAATCCCACAGATTGAAGTTACATTTGATATAGATGCAAACGGTATCGTTCATGTTTCTGCAAAAGACCTCGGAACTGGTAAGGAGCAGAATATTACAATTACATCTTCTACAAATATGTCTAAGGAAGATATTGAAAAAGCTGTTAAGAATGCTGAACAATTTGCTGCTGAAGATAAGAAGAAGAAGGAAGAAGTTGATGCAAGAAATACTGCTGATTCAATGGTATTCCAGTGTGAAAAATCATTGAATGAATTTGGCGATAAGGTTTCTGCTGATGAAAAATCATCTTGTCAGGCTAAGATTGACGCTCTTAAGGAAGCTCTTAAGGGAACAGATATTGAAGCTATCAAGGCAAAGCAGAAAGAGCTTGAAACTGAATTCCAGGCTATTGCTACAAAGGTTTACCAGCAGGCAGCACAGGCCCAGCAGGCAGCTCAGGGTGGTGCAGAAGATACAGGATCAGCAAAGAATGATGATGTTATTGATGCTGAATTCACAGACGCTGAATAATAAGCTTCTCATAGTGGCTTAAAATTAAATCAGGGTGGAGTTTTCTCCACCCTAATTTATGATTTTACAAACAAAATATTTTATGATATTATTTAATTTTAAAGGGCAAAACTTTGCCCCTATTCTTAACATTATATAAAGGGGCTAAACATATGGCAGATAAAAGAGATTATTATGAGGTTTTGGGTGTAGATAAAAATGCTACCGATGACGATCTGAAGAAAGCATATAGAAAGCTTGCAAAGGAATATCACCCTGACCTTAATCCTAACGATAAAGAAGCTGAAGCAAAATTCAAGGAAGTCAACGAGGCGTACGAGGTTTTGTCTGATAGTGATAAAAAGGCAAGATACGACCAATTCGGTCACGCAGGTGTTGATCCAAGCTATGGTGGCGGAGGAAGCGGTGGATTTGGCGGCTTTGGAGGCTTTGGCGATATGGGCGATATTTTTGAAAGCTTCTTCGGCGGCTTTGGTGGCTCATCACGTTCAAATCCTAATGCGCCACGTCGTGGTCAGGATATAAGAGCAAACATTAATATTGACTTTATGGATGCCTGCAAGGGTAAGAAGGTCGAAGTCCGTATAAATAAAATGGAAACTTGCCCTGATTGTCATGGCTCAGGTGCAAAAGCAGGTACTTCTTCCAATACTTGTCCAGACTGTCACGGAACAGGTAGTGTAAAGGTTGGGCAGAGAACACCTTTTGGCATGATTTCATCAACAAAAACCTGTTCGCGTTGTAACGGTAAGGGAAAGATAATTGATAGTCCTTGTCCAAAATGTTCAGGTCAGGGAAGATCAAGAACAGCTATAACAAAAGAAATAGAGATTCCGGCTGGTATCGATGATGGACAGACACTACAGGTCAGAGGTTACGGTGACGCAGGAATAAACGGAGGACCGGCAGGTGACCTGAATATTACTGTAACAGTAAGACCTGACCCTATTTTTGAACGTGAAGGCTATGATATTCATACTGAGATTCCGATAACATATACACAGGCAACACTCGGTGACGAGATCGTTGTTCCAACAATAGACGGAAAGGTCAAGTATGCAGTTCCAGAAGGAACACAAACAGGAACAATATTCCGCCTCAGAGGTAAGGGTGTTAAAAAGCTCAACCGTTCCGATCGTGGTGATCAGTATGTAAAAGTTAATGTTGAAGTTCCATCAAATCTGACAAAAAGGCAGAAGGATCTCCTTAAGGAATTTGAAGCGTCACTTAATGAAAAGAACTATCAGAAAAGAAAAAGTTTTTTTGACAAAATCAAAGAATCTTTCACAAATTAATACAGTAATGCTGGGCTTAATGCTCAGCATTATTTATTTTATGTTATAAAATAGTAGATATTTATTGACAATGTCTTTATAATGAGTATAATAGTTTTGTGGTAAAAAATTAATGAGGTAATATGAATGGCTAATAATAAGCATAATAATTCTGATATGTATTCTGACGGAAAGAATATCAGAAAACATAAGAAAAAGAAAAAAATGTCCCGTAAGAAAAAGGTAATTTTGCTTGTAATAGTTAATGTAATAATTATTTTAGGACTATTATTGTTTTTACTATATGAATATCTTGCTGGCGGATTGAATAGAAGAGAAATTACCAAAGACTTTTCTAAGTTAGGCATTGATTCATCAATGAATGAACAGATAACAGGTACAGGGATTGTCAACATTGCGCTTTTTGGTGTCGATAGCAGAAAAGATACCTTTACCGGACTTTCAGATTCAATCATTATTGCATCAATCAACAGAAAAACTGGTTCAGTTAAACTTACTTCTTTCGCACGTGATACACAGGTTGATCTTGAAGGCTATGGTATACAAAAGATTAATGCTGCATATTCTAAGGGTGGTCCTGAATTAGCTATTAAGACACTTAATCAGAATTTTAAAATGAATATCCAAGACTATGTTACAATCAATATGCGCGAACTGATAAAGGTTATTGATGTTGCCGGTGGTGTAACAATTGATATTACTGAAGATGAGCGTATATCAGCTAATGATATTATGAGAGAAATATCTAATAACGAACCGAGAATAAAGAAATCAGGTACAGTCTTACTAACAGGTGCACAGGCAACTGCTTTCTGCAGAATCAGAAGCCTTGACTCTGACCTTTACAGAATGGACAGGCAGAAAAAGGTACTTGAAGCGTTATTTGCTAAAGCAAAAACTTTATCACTTAAAAAGCTTGCAGAAACTGTGCATACGATTACTCCAATGGTAGAAACAAATTTGGAGCTTAATGATATTTTAAAGCTTTCGAAAGTACTGACTATTGATGGTGCAAAAATCGAATCATTAAGGTTCCCACATGTAAATACTAAATATCACAGTAGTGCAGCTACAGGCTGGTTAATTAAATATGACTTTGATGAAGCAACAGATCAGCTCCATAAGTTTATATTTGATGATATAAGACCAGATTTAAAACAATAATATAAAGGCGGACAAGTTGTCCGCCTTATTTTTTTATAAAACTATTGACAAAAAAACTTATTAATGATATAATACATACATATCATATTAAAATAGTATGAATTAAGGAGAAGATACAATGAAAAACATATCAAAAACACTTACAGACCTTATTGGAAAGACACCATTGCTTGAGCTTTCTAATTTAGAAAAAAACCATAATCTTAACGCAAAGGTTATTGCAAAGCTTGAATACTTTAATCCGGCAGGAAGTGTTAAAGACAGAGTCGGCAAGGCAATGATTGATGATGCTGAAGCGAAAGGACTACTTAAAAAGGGTTCAGTGATTATTGAGCCTACAAGTGGGAACACAGGCATAGGTCTTGCAAGTGTTGCATCAGCAAGAGGTTACAGAATAATACTCACAATGCCTGAAACAATGAGCGTTGAGAGAAGAAATCTTCTTAAAGCTTACGGTGCAGAAATTGTTCTGACAGAAGGATCAAAGGGAATGAAGGGTGCTATTGCTAAGGCTGAAGAGCTCGCAAAGGAAATCCCTGACGCATTTATTCCAGGCCAGTTTAAAAATCCAGCAAATCCAGCTATCCACTTCAAGACAACAGGACCAGAAATATGGGAAGATACGGACGGTTATGTTGATATTTTTGTTGCTGGAATAGGCACAGGTGGAACAATCACTGGCGTTGGTGAATTCCTCAAGTCGAAAAATCCAAAGGTAAAAATAATAGCTGTTGAGCCATCTGATTCACCAGTATTATCCAAAGGAACAGCAGGCCCACATAAAATTCAGGGTATTGGTGCTGGTTTTGTTCCTGATACTCTTAATACTTCAATTTATGATGAAATCATTACTGTTGAATCTGAAGATGCATTTGCAACAGGAAGAGAAATTGCTAGGTCAGAAGGCTTGCTTGTTGGTATTTCAGCAGGAGCAGCGGTATGGGCAGCGATGGAAATAGCAAAGAGAGAAGAAAACAAGGGAAAAAACATTGTTGTTCTTCTTCCTGACACAGGAGAAAGATATTTGTCAACACCAATGTTTTCAGAATAATCTTATAAGGAGGGCATATTATTGCCCTCCTTTTTATTTTTACTTGATTGCCATAATTATGATATTTTATTAATAAGAACTTGACTATGCTCATAATATTTGTTAATGTATTAGTATATTGTTTTGGAGTGATAAAGTGGAAAATAATTTATTAGATATAAAACATATGGAAAGAAAAAATTTAAGAAAGGCAGCATCTGCAGTAGCAATACTGATGCTACTGTTTCTTGTGTTCTGTATTATATATGATTTCGCACTTTTTTATGGAATAAATTTAGCGTTCAATGACGAATTTGTTTTTAAGAAAAGTTATTTGCATGAAGCTGCAAGATTTTTTTATAATTTTCTTCCAAATATGAAAATGATTGAGAACTTTACAATTCAGATTTTAAGTCTGATTACTTCTTTTGGAATTGTACAGCTATTTTATAAATTCAGGCCATTGCCTTTGCTTCCTAAAAAGAATACAACTGAAAACAATAACGAAGAAGATAAAACTTCAATATTGAAGCTTGTCGGATGTTGCTTTTGTGCGGTTATAGGAATAAATTGGACAACTTCAATGCTTATTTCAGGTATAACTTGGCTTATTAAGCAAGCAGGTCTGATACTTCCAGAGCCTGATTTTACCTTTGGTTCAAATTCCTTTACAAATCTTTTTATATATTTCCTATCTCTTTGTGTTTTTGCTCCTATTATTGAGGAGTTTTTACTTAGGGGCTGTGTCATTAAAATTCTAAAGCCTTATGGAAACTGGCTTGCAATATTTGTGTCAGCATTTTTCTTTGCACTTCTGCATGGAAATATCGGGCAGGGCTTCGGTGCATTCTTTATCGGAGTAATATTCGGCTTTGTTGCAGTAAAAACTAATTCAATTCTACCGACAATCATTTTGCATTCGTTGAACAATTTCTTTCCATTTGTAAGTATGATGATAATGAATTTAAAGAATAGTAGTGCGTTTATATTATTCTTTATGATTTATTTATCAATAATTACAGCGGGCATAGCATTTGTTTTCATTTACAAGAAAAAGTTCAGACTAAATAATAACAATACAACATCTCTCACAAGAAAGGAATCTTACGCGACTTTATTCACAAGCGTTTTTATTTATCTTTATCTTGGGTATGAAGTTTTCAAGTTCGTTGAGCAGATTGTTTTTAGTAACAAGTAAAAACTTATTAAAAAGCCATTTATAGAAGCAAATGGCTTTTTTTTATAATTCTATTGTAATAATTATAATTAATTGATATAATTATAATAATTTAGCGCAAATCAAATATATTAAGGTGTAAATATGATTGTAACTATAAAAGATGTGGCACGGGCTGCTGGAGTATCGGTGGCAACTGTCTCGCGAGTTTTAAATGACACTGCTTTGGTTTCTGATGAAACAAGAGCATCTGTACAGCAGGCAGTAAAGAATCTTAACTACACTCCTAATTCACTAGGGAGGAATCTTAGGAAATCCTCAACAAATATAATTCTTGTAATCATCCCAACTGTTGAACATGATTTTTATTCAAAGATTATTACAGGAATGCAGGGTACAGCTACAGCACTTGGATATGATCTGATTACAAGTATCAGTAACGTTGACTCGCTCGAAGAAATTAAATCACTTGAAATGCTTTATAACAGGACAGTCGACGCGGCGGTAATCTTTTCGTCAAAAATGTCGAGTGAAGAAATACATCAAATTTCTGAAAAGTATAATATAGCCTTATGTTGTGAAACTGTAGAGGGGGCAGATGTCCTTACTGTTTCAGTAGCAGACAGACAGGCATCAAAAGATGCGGTTAAAGTATTAATTGATAAAGGACATAAAAAAATCGGATTTGTATGTGCTGAACATTTTGTGCGATCTTCATTAGAGCGTGAGGCAGGCTACATTGAAGCACTTGCTGAGAGCGGAGTTAAATTAGATAAAAAACTCATATACAAAACGTATTATTCCTTTGACTGCGGAAAGCAGGCGTTTAATTATTTTAATTCACTTGATGATAAGCCGACAGCGATATTTGCAGTATCGGATCTTTTAGCTATAGGGATTGTATCTCAGGCCTTATCATGTGGAGTTAATGTCGGCAAAGATCTAGCAGTAATTGGCTTTGATAATATTTTATTAACAGAAATGTACAGTCCTTCAATTTCAACAGTTGACCAACCAAGCTATAAGATGGGTCAGCTTGTTATTCAAAAGCTTATCAGTAATATTTCAAATGAAGTTAAAGATAAAAAGCATTATATTATTCCACATAGAATTGTATTGAGACAATCTACGGGAGATTAATAGAGCAGGAGGTTCGCAATGCTTAACAATATTGCAGTTCAGTTAAACCCTATAAATAAGGAATGTGCCGCTGATATGGACGGAACCTTAAAAAAGCTGAGAGAGCTCGGCTTTAGTGGTGTTGAATTTTGCGGTTTTCATGGTAAAAGTGCGCAAGAAATACTTGAATTAACAAAAAAGCATAACCTTGCTATCGTTGCGTCACATATTGATGTACTCGAACTTCTTGATGAATATGACGACGTTGTTGCATATCATAAAGAGCTTGGTTGCAAAAGAATAGTTATAACATATGGGGATTTTCACGGGCTTGAAAGCTTATCAATGCTAATGAATGACTTAAATTCTCTTGAACACAGACTTGAAACACAAGGAATAGAGCTTTTATATCACAATCATGAACGTGAATTTAAAAAGTTCGTGACTGGTGAAATTGCGTTGACTTCTATAATGAATAACACTAGACTTAAGCTTGAGCTGGATGCCTTCTGGGCAGAGCAGGCAGGTGTTGATGTTATGGAGCTTATTGAAAAGTATAAGGAACGTATACCTCTTATACATATAAAAGATGGAAATAATCACACTCCTTCTGCAATAGGTTATGGAATGGCAACAGTAAAACCAATATATGATTATTGCGTTAATAATCATCTTGAATGGATAATAGTTGAGTTAAGCAGTAAAATGGAAAACCCAATGCAGGAACTTGTCAAATCGGTTGACTATATAAATAAAAATTATTAAATAAAAAATATATCCACCTGTATTCAGGTGGATATATTTTTTATTTGCAGTAATAATCTATATAACGATCAATAGAATTTTGAATGATTTTTATTGCATCTTCCTTGCCTTTGATTTCATCAATAGCGGTCTCCTTATTTTCTAAAGCCTTATATACTGAGAAGAAGTGTGACATTTCTTCAAAAATGTGTCTTGGGAGTTGATTGATGTCGGTGTAAGTATTATAGGTCGGATCATTAAAAGGAATAGCAATAATCTTATCGTCAGCAGAGCCGCTGTCAATCATTGAGATAACACCGATAGGATAGCACTTTACAAGTGAGAGAGGCTCAAGTGTTTCTGAACATAAAACAAGTACATCAAGTGGGTCACCGTCTTCTGCATAAGTTCTTGGAATAAAACCATAATTGGCAGGGTAGTGGGTTGATGTGTGAAGAATTCTATCCATTAGAAGAAAACCAGTGTCCTTATCAAGTTCATACTTGATTTTACTTCCCTTTGGAATTTCTATTACCGAATAAAAATCATTCTGATTAATTTTCTTTGGTGAAAAGTTATGCCATATGTTCATATGAAACTCCTTTGTATATATAAATTAATTATCTTCAGCCTGATGTGAGAAATACAAGCCCTCGTCCTTGAGGTTTTCTACAATATCAAAAATATTCTCACCATTAAGGTCAATAAGTGTGCAGGCACCTGGATTATCTTCTGATAATGTATCCCACAGGGTTTTAATATTATTCTCCTGCGTAATATTATAGTTTTTTAGAATACTACAAAATGAAGAAGTATCTTCTGCATAAATGCTTAGTACATTATACTTCATAACGTAAATCTCTTCATTTTCTGTATTTGAACCAAAACCGAACTGTACAAGTCCGTCGTTGATAAGAAGTTCCCCATAACGCTTTATTATAGCTAGGGCAACTTTTGTTGTACAGTTGTCAAGATAATATATATCCTTATGCAAAGGGCTTGAATCATCTTTGCGGAGTTTTTTTTCTGTGTCTTCGTCACATGGGGTTTCAATAAAGAAAAATACTGGTGCGGTAAGCTGTTTTACAAGTCCTGAAAGTATTTTCAGAAGCTTATTGGAGCTTATACTTGCGAGTATGTTTTTCTGTGTTGCTTCAAAACAGTCGTGTATGTCTGAGATGTCATTTATTTCTATTCCTTGTGGAAGGGTAAAGCAATTTTCCAAAATAATCACTCCTTATTTTTTATAATAGCATAATATATATCTTTGAGCAAGGGTTATCTTTCTATTGTTTTTTGGTGCAGATATGTTAAAATCAATATGAGGTGAAAATATGATTAATATGATAATACAGAAAGCCATTGAATACGATAAAGGCGACGCAAGAAGAATAAATCACTTTATAAAAGTATATGCATATTCAAAGTTGATTGGAGAGCTTGAGGGCCTAGATAAAAATCAGCAACAGATTCTTGAAATTGCTGCGGTTCTTCACGATATAGGTATTCATGAAAGCGAGAGAAAGTATAATTCCTCAACGGGGAGCTATCAGCAGCTTGAAGGTCCGCCAATAGCAATAGATATACTCAACTCACTTAATATACCTAAAGAGATTATCAGCCGGGCATGCTATCTAATTTCTCATCACCATACATATACTGATATAACTGAAATTGATTATCAGATTCTTGTTGAGTCTGATTTTATAGTAAATATTTATGAGGACAATTTATCAATAAAGCAGATAGAAAGCATAAAAGAAAAAATATTTAAAACAAAATCAGGATTAGAAATTCTTTGTAACACATTTAATCTGTAGTGCATATAATAAAAGGTTAGCATTTTTACTGCTAACCTTTTATATTAAATACAGAATCTGTGCCGTCCAATTACTTTAACAACAGTTCTTGAACGTATCCACTTATTGCTGGTCTTATCGGGGTTATAATAATATATGCAACCACCTGTTGGGTCCATGCCGTTTAGTGCATCACGCGCTGCCTGATAAGCAGAATCCGAAACTGGCTCATTGAACTGTCCATCATCAACAGCTGTAAAAGCTCCCGGCTGGTAGATTACTTCAGCAATTGTATCCGGGAAGGATGGATGTTTTACTCTGTTTAGTACAACTGCTCCGACGGATACCTGTCCTATATAGGGTTCTCCTCTTGCCTCAGCTGAAATAATTCTTGCAAGAAGATTAATGTTTGCCTCAGTTGCAGTCGGAACTTTTCCGACAATTATTCCTAAAGCGCGAAGAGTCTGCGGTCCGGCTATTCCATCTACAGTTAACCCGTTGTCCCTTTGAAAGCTTTTGACAGCATTTGCAGTAATAGTACCGTAATAACCTGTTACGTTAGTTTTGAAGTATCCCCTGTCCTTGAGTGCCTGCTGAATAGCACTGACTTCTGAGCCACTTGAACCTACTTTTGATAGAACATCATAGCTTTCCATATTAAAAAGCCTAAATGATGCAACAATAATAATTATGTTCATAAGAACAATAAAAGCAATTTTAAAGAATCTCGATGATTTGTGTGTCATATATACCTCCTTTATGTTTGTAGAAATATTATGACCATTAATTTTATTGTTTAAGCATAATATTTTCTATAAAAGGAAAAATCTATTAGTAATGAATATATAATAATACATAATAAAAATAAAACTACATAAAACATATATTAAATAGTTATTCTGTATAATAAATATGAAAAAGTTTTAAAAATCTGTTGACAAGGCCAAACAAATCTGATAAGATAAGTAAGTCGCCTCTTGAGGGAGACAAACAAAGAAGCATGACAATTGAGTAAGAAAAGCGAGAGTAGTTAAGAGGAAGAAGCGCAAAGAGCTTGCCAATAATTACA
>JAEWZG010000054.1 GCA_023395435.1 Bacillota bacterium | reverse complement strand
AGGAAGTCCGACCATACCAAGTTTCATTATTAAAATGTCCTTTCATTTAAGAAAAATATTATTCTTTAGATTCTTCTTTATCAAATTCTTTAGAAGCATTAGGTCCGTAATAATTACCACTGTTATTTCCTATTGAAACTCCGTTCTTTGCAGGAGCAAAAGCAAATCCGACAATAACTCCGATAAAAAAGAATAAAGCAGATGTAAGAACAGTTGTTGATTTTCTCATCAAATTACGCCCTTTCTAATAAAAGCAATATAAATATAATACCATATTATTAATCAATTCACAATACAAAATAATATCTTTTACCCTATAAACTAAAGTATAAGAGTAACCCCTAATGTCGCTAAATTAATGATTATTCTATTGATTTTAGTGACTCTACCATATCAACCTTCTTGAGCTTAAAATGTAAAATAAAATTGATAATAAAGGTAAATGCAAGAGTAAGCGTACCAGAATATATAAAGCTTTGCCATTTAATTATTCTATTGAACATTACAATATCAACCTCAGCTGTTATAATAACAAACCTGTGGAGAAATATACCGAGAATCAGTCCAACTATCATACCTATTATTGATGAAACTGTATTCTCACGATTAATGTAATTGGAAATTTCCTTGTCGTAGAAGCCCAGTACCTTTATTGTTGCAAGCTCTCTTGCACGCTCAGTAATATTGATATTTGAAAGATTGTATAAAACTATGAATGCAAGTGCTCCTGCACATATAATTAGGACAATTACAATTGAATTAAGGCTATTTGCCATGTTAAGAAATGTTTTGCCAGAAGCAGATGAGAATTGTATGCCGAGAATATCTTCATTTTTAAGTATTGACGATGATAAGGCATTTTCATTATCAGCTGTAGCATCATACATATTGAATACAATAGAATTATACTTTGGCTCTGAGCCATATAATGAGTTGTATAGCTTTGGTGTCATATAAATGTAGTGGAGTGTATAATTTTCATTAATTCCTGTTACCTTGACTTTTTTAGGTTGATGATCAAGATTCTGTATAGCAACAGTATCTCCAACCTTTATTTTAAGGAGCTTTGCAAGCTTTTCGTTTATAATTACACCGCTGTCATCGAGATTAAGTTTTTTGCCTGATACTCTTTCGTGAAGATGAATGTACTTTTCCATCTCACCAGTATTTTTAGGAATAAGAAGATTCACATTTCTTGTTTCCTTCTTAAAATAAAGGTCAAAGTTTGATTGATATGATTGCATATTTTCACTTATAAGGTCATTGTCGAAAAGCTGTTGTGTCTTGTTAATATCACTATCTGTTTTAACAGAAGCCATTCCATCAAACACGAATATTGAATCAAACTGTTTTACGGCGATAGAGGCAACTGAATTGCTTACTCCAAAGCCTGCAAGCATTAGTGCAGTGCAGCCAGCAATTCCGATAACTGCCATAAAAAATCTTCTTTTATATCTGAAAAGATTCCTGAAGGTAACCTTTCTTAAAAAGCTAAATTTGTTCCATATTATCGGGAAGCGTTCAAGAAGAACTCTCTTTCCATTCGGTGGTGATTTTGGTCGCATTATCTGAGCCGGGTTTGATTTTAGCTCACTAAGGCAAGCATAAAGCACAACGAGCACGACGCATACAAGTGAAACAAGGTATGTTATGATAGCATAATCCCACTTGAAAGGCGTAACAAAACCAGGAATGTTGTACAGCATTTTATAGCTCTTAAATATAATAGCTGGTAGCGTCTTAAAGCCAAGCCACATTCCGAAAAAGCAACCAAATGTAGTAGCCGTTACACCATAAATAAGGAACTTTGATGCAATAGCTGACTTACTATAGCCAAGAGCCTTAAGTGTTCCAATCTGCGTCCTGTTTTCTTCAACCATTCTCGTCATTGTTGTGAGGCATACTAGTGCTGCCACAAGAATAAAAAAGAAAGGGAAGACCTTTGAGACGGAATCAACCTTTTCACTATCACTTGAAAAGTTCGCATAATCCTCATTAGAATTTCTGTCAAAAGAATAAACCACAGGCTTCTTGAAGTTTTCAATCTGTGACTGTGTGGATTTTATCTGTTGTTCATAACCCACAATTTCCTTTTCAGTTTCTGCTTTTGAAGGAAGATTATTAGTTTCAATCATATGAATTTTGTTCTTCGCAAGATTAATTTTATTCTGAGTCTGAACAATTAAAGCTTTTGTAAGGTTTTTCGTTGAATTGCCTGTGGCATCCTGTATGTCATATTCAAGCTTAAGCTGTTTTACTGTCGCTTCACCCTTTTTAACATCATTGACAAGCGTATTGTAATCAGCTGAAGCAAGGTATTTTGCACCTTCAAGCTCGCTTTTAGCTTTGTCAAGATCTCTTTTAGCTTCTGCAATAAGCTTATCATATCTTACATTTACGCTTCTTGTTAAAGCGTCTTTTATTTGTGGTATATATTTTTCCAGCTTCTCCTTGTATTCATTAGAAAAAGGATCAACATTATCAAGCCCTTTGACAGTTGCAAAAAGTTCAGTATAATAAGGCAAGTTAAAATCTTCCTCTGGGAGAAGTACATAACTTTCTATCTTACCATTTCCTATTTTTGTCTGACCTCTCTTATATCCGATATAAGAAGGCGAGCTTATTATTCCGACAATTTTATATTTGTCAGTCTTGAGGTAATTGCTCATAGGTTTTGTTTCGTCAGGGGTAGTGAATGTTATATAATTACCGATTTTAAAGCTTTCAGGGGAAGTAATTTTTAATTCAATAGCACATTCTCCTGATTTTTCAGGCATTCTTCCTTTAAGCACAACAGGGCGGTTTATATTATAAATATCATCTTTTTCTATTCTCTTGTTGTAGGAAATTGCCTTTAAAACAAGGCTTTCGCCGTCCGCCTGAACGAAAAGATCCTGTGTATAGCTTGGCATAACTCCCGTCACACCTTCAACCTCATTAACAGCTGAAACATCATCTGATGAAATACCCAATGTTGTCATTAGTTTAAGATCCATGAGATTTTGGTCTTCAAAATAATTCAATGCAGTTTTTTTCATATCAGGGCTTGTTGCCTTAAGTCCGACAAGAAAACCAGCTCCAAGAGCCACAATAGCAAATATAGAAAGAAATCTGCTCAGTGAAATACGTATTTCTCTATAAGTATCCTTTTTTAAAGCATTTTTAAAAAGCATGATATCTCCTTACCATTCGATAGTACTTACATCAGCAGGGTTTTCATTAATTATGACAGATGCAACCTTGCTGTTTTTTATTTTGATAATTCGGTCTGCCATTGGAGATATAGCTGAATTATGAGTGATAACAATAACAGTAATACCATTATTTCTGCAGGTATCCTGGAGAAGTTTTAATACGTGCTTGCCAGTATTGTAATCTAAAGCTCCGGTTGGTTCATCACACAGCAATAGTTTTGGCTTTTTTGCAAGTGCTCTTGCTATAGAAACCCTTTGCTGTTCACCGCCCGAAAGCTGCGAAGGGAAGTTGCTCATTCTCTCTTCAAGCCCGACTTCTTTAAGTATAGTTTCTGCATCAATAGCGTCTTTGCTGATTTGTGTAGCAAGCTCAACATTTTCCTTAGCAGTAAGATTAGGGACTAAATTATAAAACTGAAAAACAAATCCTATATCAAATCTTCTGAAGGACGTGAGTTGTTTTGGGGTGTATTTTGCGATATCATTACCGTCCACGATGATTTCACCATCATCACAGGCATCCATACCACCAAGCATATTTAAAATAGTTGTTTTCCCGGCACCACTTTCGCCGACAATAACAACAAATTCACCTTTATTAATTTCAAAATCAACGCCATCTGAAGCATTAATAGTTATTTCGCCCATTTTATATCTTTTATATACATTATTAAACCGTACAAAGGATTCCATTGTATTCCTCCTGCTATTATTAATGATATAAGTATACACTATTTTATAATAATCATCAATTAATTTTTAAAAGGTATTGACAAAGCTAAAGCCATATGATACTGTATATATATAGTATATACAGTATTTATGAAAGAAGGTGCGGGATGAAAATTGATATCAGATACAACTGCGATAAACCAATGTATGAGCAGATAAAAGACGGAATAAAACAAGCTATTTACAGTGGTCAGTTGAAAAACAATGATGTGCTTCCTTCTGTCAGACAGCTTGCAAAGGATTTAAACGTTAGTATGATAACAACCAAGAGGGCTTATACCGACCTTGAATATGAAGGCTTTACTTACACCATATCAGGTAAAGGAACTTTTATTAAAATAGATAATATCAATGAAATTCATACTGCAAGGAAGAATGAACTTATAAGTGAATTTAAATCTGTGACTGAAAAAATGAAGAAGTCCAATGTAGAAAAGACAATTCTTTTTAAAACAATTGATAAGGTATATGGAGGAAATTACAATGAATAATAATGCACTTGAAATAAATAATCTTTCAAAATCATTCAAAGATTTTAACTTGAATGATGTAACATTTTCAGTACCAAAAGGTACTGTTATGGGTCTTATCGGTCAGAATGGTGCAGGCAAAACAACTATTATAAAGCTAATAATGAACATTATAGATAAAGATTCAGGAAATATAAAAATCTTTGGTATAGACAATGTTAAAAATGAAGTTGAAGTTAAGAATAAAATCGGTTATGTTGCTGATGAGGATTATCTGTATGTTAATTCAAATCTTTCAAAGTGCAGGAAGGCTTTTAAGGAAATGTTCGATAAATGGAGTGATGAGATTTTTGATAAGTATGTTAAAAAATTTGATTTGCCACTTAAAAAAAGGTTTTATGAGTTTTCAAAGGGTATGAAAACAAAAGCAATGCTTGCACTCACTCTTGCACATCAGCCTGATTTTTTAATTCTTGATGAACCTACTGCTGGGCTTGATCCTGTTGCAAGAATCGAAGTACTTGATATACTTCGTGACTTTGTTTCAGACGGGGAAAAATCAGTTTTATTCTCAACTCATCTTACAAGTGACCTTGATAAAATTTCAGATTACATTACACTAATAATTGATGGAGATATAAAGGAATCTATGTCGATTGATTTAATAGAAGAAAAATATGCTGTAATTTCAGGAAGTAACGAAAGTTTTGCTAATAAAGAAGATAAATACATTGGAATAAGAAAAGGACAAAGCAATTCTGAGGCTCTTATTTTAAGAAAAGATTTAATATATTTTGACAATCTTACTATAAATATACCAAATATAGAACAGCTTTTAACTTATAATATTTTGGGAAAACATCAGTAATATTTGACAATATTTGTGGGAGAGGTTATAATGTACAAAGATAAAGCTATAAATAGAATTGCGAAATCACATCGATATCTTATTGATGGCGACAGAAAATTCAGGTTTGAATATATATATTTCTTTACACTTTTATTTTTTGCTGTATTAATAATTATTTTTGGGTTTAAAAAATCAAAAGATCACGATAGAGGAGAGTATATTCTTTTATCTCAAACTGCCATGTTTATGACGATTGCATATTACGCTGTTTCAATGCTGACAGGTTTTTCAACAAACTTTAAACAAAGGAACACCTTAAAAGGATCATCTTCATTAAATGATATGTTTGCACAGTTTCCAGTTACAAAAATTCAATGTATGAAGTATTCTTTTAATAAATGGTCAAAGATTTCTTTATTTTCAGTTGTTGTCTGGAATTTTGTAATTATTCAAAGTATGTTTTTAAAGCATCCTTCACAGTATAAAGGAGAAATCGGGTTTATTGTTGTTGCAATAATTTTAATGCAATCATATTTATTATATGTTTTTGTTTTTTCATATAAAGTAAATACAAAAATAAGATCAGCATTATCATATATAATGATATTCTTTATCTTTTTCTATATGTTTATAGCGTTGTTCTTATATAAAAATGATACTATTTATTCAATTATCAAAGGATTTAAAGCTTTTTCAGGTCCCCTTGGATTAGCTTGTTTAAATATTAATATCCCACTTATGTACTTAATAGGAAAAATCTTTGTTTTTACGAACAAAAAAATCGGAGGCGTAGTCTTATGAATAAAATCAGAGTCTTTTTTAAAACCACTGGACTTGCAATTTTTGCTTTTATTTTCTCTATAGTTATTTTCATAATGCTTTTCTTCTCAAAAATTTTTCGAAGAAAAAAAGCAGATTAATTTCTTTTATTAAACAGGGGGACATATATGAAAGCTTATTTTAAGCAATATAATAAGATATATAAAACAACAATGGTAAATAGATTGTTTATAGTTGTTTTTCTGCTTGGTATAGCAACAGGAATAGTATATATATCGTTCAATAATGAAACTGATGTGCTTTCGCTGACGTTTCTCATGTCTTTTACAATGATTTGTGTTATTGTAAGCCTTTTTGGAATTTCTCAGCTTCAGCGTTATAATTATCTCAGTATTTTTCCTATAAAAACCGATATAAGGCTCAAGGCATTGTTCTTAACGGGAGAAAAGTCTGTAATGATTTTTTATTCATCAATTATCATAATATCATTATTCAAAGCTGATATAAAAATAATTCTTCTTGAAGCTATTCTAATGTGCTTAATGATTAATATATGTTATATTGCAACAGACGGAACAGATCCACGTAAGCAGGAGTTTAAGATAATTTCATTTATTGTTCTTATTTTTGGTTATGGACTTTTCGGTGGTACTACAAGTGTTGTAATCAACAAAATAGTAGAGAGCAGGAATAATACGTTTATGAATATTATTATGTCATTAGTATTAGGGGCATTTATTATTTTATCGTTAGTCTGCAGGCGGTTTTATTTCAAAAAGTTCAGAAGAAACATTCTGTGTATAAATAATAAATAATTCATATATTAAAGGGACTGCTAAAACTGCAGCCCCTTATTTTTATTTTATTTTGTTTTTCAAATCACAGCAGCTGCTTTTGCTGCACCCCTTGCAGTTACCAGTACAGCTTCCTTTTGTCTGTGAAATTATATTTTTAATTAACATATAAATGGCGAATACAATCAGAGCAATACAGAATGCAATAATAATATATTTCATAAATTCTCCTATTTAATAAAAACAGATCCGATCTGATATACAAGCAACGAAATCAAATAAGCAATTCCTATTTGTATACCAGCACTTGCGAATGCCCACTTCCAGCTACCCATTTCTCGCTTGATTGTAACAAAAGCTGAAATACAAGGGACATATAAGAGACAGAATAGCATAAACGTGAATGCAGAAAGTGGTGTGAACACTCCAGAAAGAACTGACATAAGCTCAGTTTCGTTTGAAACAGAATAGAGAACAATCATTGATGATACAACAGCTTCTTTTGCAACTAAGCCTGAAAGTATTGAAACTCCTGCCTGCCAGGTTCCAAAGCCAAGAGGAATAAGAACAGGCGCAATGAATGCTCCGATTATGCCAAACATACTCTGTGTGCTGTCTGTAGCAACATTGAATGAAGGCGTATAAGTCTGAAGTAACCATATTAGAACACTCATTGAAAAGATGATTGTTCCTGCTTTTACAATAAAGCCTTTACATTTTTCCCAGGTGTTTTTAAGAATTGATGACGGCATTGGCATACGATATGTAGGGAGTTCCATTACAAATGGAGCCATATTCCCTTTGAAGACCGTTTTGTGTAAAATCAATCCTACAAGTATTGCTACAACAAATCCAATCAGATACATACTAAAAACTACAAGTCCCTGATGCTGAGCAAAGAACAAGCCGGCAAAAAGTGCATAAATCGGTAGTTTTGCACCACAGGACATAAACGGGACAAGCATTATAGTAAGTCGTCTTTCGTTTATATTTTCAGTTGTTCTTGTTGCCATTACAGCAGGAGTTGTACAACCAAATCCCATAAGCATAGGTATGAATGATTTTCCTGAAAGACCGAGCCGCCTTAAAAATCTGTCTGTGATGAATGCTGCTCTTGCCATATATCCACTGTCCTCAAGGAAAGATAA
Organism: Bacillota bacterium; assembly: GCA_023395435.1. GTDB lineage: Bacteria > Bacillota > Clostridia > Oscillospirales > Ruminococcaceae > SZUA-444. Next base: position 9,063 of record JAEWZG010000054.1, on the reverse strand, counting down.
ACATAGAAAGAGTAATGCTATCTGTGGTAGGAATGTCAAAATTCCGCCGACACCACTAATTACTGCATCAATCAATAGGCTGAACGTCCATTGAGGTGCATTTGCAGCTGTGAGAATTTTCTCCACAGCAGGGGAGAGCATATTGTTGAATAGTTTATCAATAAGGTCAGAAAGATAACTTCCGACAGGACCAAACACTAGTGAAAACATACCAAGCATTATGAGCAGGAATATCGGTATAGCTAAGAATCTGTTTGTGACAAACATATCAATTTTATCTGATACAGTAAGCTTGTCAGAATTTTTTCCTTTAATGACAGTTTTCTTTACAACGTCTGCAATAAAAGTGTAACGTGCATCAGCAAGCATTGCTTCTCTGTCGCCGTAAGACGAGGTTTTCTCATATCTTGTCACAATTTCTTCAATGTGTTCAAGTTGTTTATCTTTGAGTTTAAGTGCGTCTTTTACAGTATTATCACCCTCAAGGAGCTTTGCAGCAAAATGCGCATAAGGCAAATCGAGCTCACAGTTTCTAACAATAACTGAATATATTTCATTTAGCGCATTCTGAGTATTTATGTCATAATTAATTTCAGGTGGAATTGATTTTGCCTTAATAACCTCCTGAACTTTTTCGATAACTTTGTCAATATTCTCATTTCGCCTCGCTGAGATAGGAACAACTGGCATCCCAAGGAGCTTTGAAAGATAAATACAATCAATGTTTCCTCCATTAGCCTTAACATCGTCCATCATATTTACAGCAAGTACCATCGGTTTGTTGAGTTCAATTAGCTGAACTGTGAGATAAAGATTACGCTCAATATTAGATCCGTCAATAATGTTTATTATTGCATCGGGATTTTCATTTATTATATAATCTCGCGCAAGTTTTTCCTCCATTGAGTATGGAGAAAGAGAATAAATACCGGGTAAATCAACAATATCAAAATTCTTGATTTTTTGTTGATAATGATGAGAATGATTTCCCCGATGTCTAAATTTATGATGTCTATTTCTATTAGACATATGGCTTACTCTTTTTTCAACGGTAACACCGGCCCAGTTGCCAACATACTGGTTACTTCCGGTCAAGGCATTGAAAAGCGTTGTCTTTCCGCAGTTAGGATTCCCAACAAGGGCAATAGAATGCATTATTTCACATCCTTTGTAATAAATATATTAATAGCTTCGCTTCTCCTTATTGATAATTCATATCCACGTAAATTAATTTCAATCGGATCTCCAAGAGGAGCAATTCTCTTTACCTTGATTTTTACGCCTGGAGTTATTCCCATATCAATAAGTTTTCTTTTTAAAGCTCCCATACTGCCAAGTCCAGTAACAGTACAGCTTGAACCTACTCGAACATCGTTTAGAGTTGTTTTCTTCATATGTTCACCTTCCGCTAAGTTAGCATAAGCTAACCAATGGTTAAAATTATTAATAGGCTGGTTACCTATCGCTAACTAAATAATATCATAAGTAATAATTTTTGTCAATACTATATTTATATTAATTATTGTTGTTAACTTCTTATTAAAAATATGAAAGCTGTTGATTGAATATGAATTATTTAAAGCAATCAAAAAGGGGCTGAAAAGCCCCTTTAATTATCTTTTTTCAAGAAGTGCTTCAATTTTTTCATGTGGATCAATAATATTACTGATTGAAGTATTGTGGTTGAGAGCAGAAATAAAGTATGCTATATACTTTGACATATCAACTTCATAGAACCATTCTCTTGACTTAAGAGCTTCTGTTCTGAATGTGAGGTTTGTGCCAAATACACCATCAATAATTCCATCTTTATAAGCCTTATCAAATGTATCGAGACCATTTGTGAAAATAGTATATGTTGCATATGAAAATATTCTTTTTGCTTTTCTCTTTTTAAGTTCATATGCAATATCAAGCATGGATTCACCTGAAGAAATGATATCGTCAGCGATAAATACATCTTTACCTTCAACACTATTACCGAGGTATTCATGTGCAACGATAGGGTTTCTTCCGTTAACAACGGTAGAATAATCGCGGCGCTTGTAGAACATACCAAGGTCAACACCAAGTACTGAAGCGTAGTACATATTTCTGCTGATTGCTCCTTCATCAGGACTAACAACCATAAAGTGATCATTGTTAAGTTGAAGATCCTTGAGGTTTCTGAACATTGCCTTGAGAACCTGATATGATGGCATGATATTATCAAATCCCATGAGTGGAATAGCGTTCTGAACTCGTGGATCATGTGCATCAAATGTAACGATATTTGATACACCAGCAGTCTGAAGCTCCTGAAGTGCAACAGCACAGTCAAGTGATTCGCGATAGTTTCTTCTGTGCTGACGACCGCCATACAGAAGTGGCATGATAACATTAATTCTGCTTGCCTTACCGCCAGCAGCCTGAATAATTCTCTTTAAATCCTGATAGTGATCATCAGGAGACATTGCGTTTTCCTGACCAAAGAGCTTATATTTGCAGTTGTAATTACCTACATCACAGATAATGAAAAGATCATCTCCACGTACAGTCTGCTTGATAAGTGCCTTGCTGTCGCCAGACTGAAAACGAGGACAGCTAGTTTCAATAAGGAAAGTTTCATCTTTAAAACCACTTTGCGTTGACCAGTTAGTGAGGTATCTGTTGACTTTTTCACCAAGCTCAGAAGCACCCTCCATTGCGATAATTCCAAGAGGGGCAACTCTTGTCTGTGGGTCGAATAACAACTTACTATTGATTTCCATAATATCATGCCTTTCTATTTAATAATACTTAATTTATTTATTAAAGCTTTTTTCTAAGATAACCATAAAGTTAACAAAGATAATTTTTGTTTCCAATTCTTATTAATTCCATTTATTAATGGTACAAATTAAGAATTATACCCAAAAAATTATTAGAATAATTAAACCTTTATACAGACATATACAATTATAATGCATTGATTTTTATAATACAATACTTTTAGACAATATTATATGTTTTTAACAAAAATGTGCCTAAAAACATTTATTCATTTTAATTTACTGATAAATGTCATTATTGCTATTTAAACATAAATGGGATATAATATTAATTTGAAAGTTAATATTTAGTTACATAAATACGGGAGGGTTATATATGACAAAGGCAGAGCAGTTTTATTCAGAAATTAAGGATAAAAAGGTTGCTTTTATCGGAACAGGAGTAAGCCATAATGAGCTGATAAAATTATTCCTTGAAAAGAAAATTAATGTTACTATCTGCGATAAAAAGAAGAAGGAAGATTTTAATCAGGATTTATATAATACTTTTTCATCAATGGGAGCGGAATTCTCGCTTGGTGAAAACTATCTCGATGCTATTTACTCTAGTGATGTTGTGTTTCGAACACCTGGAATGTATTACAATAACCCCGCTTTGATAAAAGCAAGGGAAATGGGCATTGTCGTGACTTCTGAAATGGAGGTTTTCTTTGATTTATGCCCTTGCAAAATTTATGCAGTAACAGGTTCAGATGGCAAGACTACTACTACAACATTGATTTCAGAATTTTTCAATGCAGAAGGCAGAACAGTTTATCTTGGAGGAAATATCGGTAAGGCCTTGCTTCCTCTTGTCGAAAATATGAAACAGACTGATGTTGCTGTTGTTGAGCTTTCGAGCTTCCAGCTATTATCGATGAGGAAGTCACCTGACGTTGCAGTTATTACAAACATTGCGCCAAATCATCTTGATGTTCACGGCACAATGGAGGAATACATAGGGGCGAAATGTAATCTTATTCTTCACCAGAATGCTTTTTCAAAAACTGTATTGAACAATGATAATGAGCCAACAATGAATCTAAAGGGTATGGTTCGTGGAAAGCTTTCTACCTTCAGCAGAAAAACACAGGTTAATAACGGGGCATTCCTTAACGATAAGGGAATACTTAGCTATTCAAATTATGGTGAAGTTACTGAAATAATCCCTATGGCTGAAATTAAAATACCTGGCATCCATAACGTTGAAAACTTCCTTACTGCAATCTCAGCAGTATGGGGAGAAGTCAGCATAAACAGTATAAAAAGGGTTGCTCGTGAATTCGGTGGCGTTGAGCACAGAATTGAATTTGTCCGTGAACTTGACGGTGTGAGATGGTATAATGACAGTATCGCAACATCACCTACAAGAGTTCTTGCTGGGCTTGCTTCGTTTAATCAGAAGTTAATTGTCATTGCTGGTGGTTATGATAAGAAGATACCTTTTGAACCACTCGCAAAGCCTGTTAATGATAAAGTTAAAACACTTATTCTTCTCGGAGTAACAGCAGATAAAATTGAAAAAGCAGTTACATCTTATGAAGGCTATGATGATAAAAAGCTTAAAATTGTTAGAGTTAAAACTCTTGAAGAAGCTGTATGCACAGCAAGAGACTTAGCAGAAAAAGGTGACATTATTACATTATCACCAGCATGTGCAAGCTTTGACATGTACCCTAATTTTGAAGTAAGAGGACAGCACTTCAAGAGTCTTGTCCACGAATTAAATTAACGGTGGCTTTGCGGTCGCCCTCAAACCCCTGCGAATACAAATGCTAAATAGAAGAAAACGAACCACTAAAAGGGCGGAAGCATAAACAGGCGAAGAACTCAAAAGTGTACGACTTCTTCAAACTTAGGCGTTTGCTGAAGCCCGTCAATTATAGCATGCATCGGAGTGCAGAAATGTCAAATACGAGTTGTTGAGCGTTAGCGAAATGTGTCTGAGGATTTGACTTGATTTCTTTGGTTACTTTCTGTATCAAGACAGAAAGTAACATAAAGAATTAAAACTATATTAAAGAAAAAATTTCGGTGGCTTTGTGGTTGCCCGCGTACCCCTTCGTATAGATAATTTATAAAAACAAGGAGCAAGGTTAAATGAACTTGAAAGAAAAGCTTTTTGAGCTAACTAGCGCGACAGGCGTTGCGGGAGATGAATTTTCCGCTTCACTTGTAGCCTGCAATATGTTAAAAGAATTTGCAGCCGACGCACATATCGATCATTTTGGTAATGTAATCGGCAATATTGGCGAAAGAAGTGATGAAAAGCCTCACATTCTTCTTGATGCCCATATTGATGAAATCGGAATGATTGTGACCTTCATCACTGATGAGGGTTTTTTAAAGGTTTCATCCTGTGGCGGACTTGACCGCCGCCTTTTCCTTGCACAACAGGTTACAGTTCACGGTAAAAAAGCTATCAAGGGTGTTATAACCTCAACTCCACCTCATCTTGAAGAAGACAATAAGAAGGTTCCGAAAATTGACGGAATTTTTATTGATATAGGAATGTCAAAGGAAAACGCAGAAAAAATTGTTTCCCTTGGCGATAGGGTAACAATGGATAGCGAAAGTGCTGAGCTTTTGAATAACAGAGTTACCTCAAAAGCTATTGATGACCGTTCTGGTGTATTAACAATTTTGAATGTTCTTGAAAAAGTTAAGGGCAAAAAGCTTGCTTATTCGGTTTCAGTTCTGTTTTCCTCACAGGAGGAAACTGGCGAGAGAGGGGCTAAAACCTCAGCTTATAAAATAAACCCTGACCTTGCAATAGTTATAGATGTTTCATTTGCGCTCACTTCAGACGATAGTGAATACAAGTGTGGAAAAATGTCAGAGGGCGTTATGATAGGCGTTTCACCGTCATTGTCAAAAGAAATGAGCAACGCAATGATAAGCCTCGCTAAAGAGAAGAAAATTCTATATCAGATTGAAGTTATGGGCGGGACAACAGGCACAAACGCTGATGCTATAGCTGTCACAAGGAACGGCGTAAAAGCAGTAACATTATCCTTGCCACAAAAATATATGCATACCCCAATTGAAGTAATTGATTTAAATGATATAGAAACAACAAGCGATCTTATTGCAGAATTTCTTTTAAGCGGAGGTGTAAAATAATGATTGAAACTTTAAAAGAGCTTTGCACAATAAACGGTATTTCAGGACACGAAGAAAAAGTCAGAGAATATATAATAAAGCAGGTCAAAGACCTTTGCGAATATAAAATTGACAATTTAGGCAACCTTATCTGTTTTAAAAAGGGTAAAAGCAAACCAAAGAATAAAGTAATGCTATCGGCCCATATGGATGAAGTTGGCTTTGTTGTAAATTTTATTAACAAGGACGGAACATTAAAGATTACTTCAGTCGGTGCTGTTGACGCACGAGTAGTTTTTGGAAGACAAGTCCTTGTCGGTGAAAAACAGCTTGTCGGTGTTATTGGTTCAAAGGCTGTGCATAACCTCACTGCCGATGAAAAGGAAAATGCAGTGAAATTAGAAAATATGTATGTTGATATAGGAGCAAAATCAAAGGAAGAAACTGAAGGTCTTGTTTCTCTCGGAGAGCCAGTTGCTTTCAGGTCAGATTTCATTGAATTTGGTGATGGTTTTATAAAATCAAAAGCAATCGACGACAGGCTTGGATGTGCGGTATTATTAAAGCTTATAAAATCTGATGTCGACTATGACACTTACTTCAATTTTGTAACACAGGAAGAAATCGGTCTGCGTGGTGCAAAAACAGCCACTTTTTCTGTTGAGCCTGATATCGCTATAGTTATTGAATCCACTACTGCAGCTGATATACCTGAGGTAAGTGCAGAAAAGCGTGTATGTGAACTTAATAAGGGCGCAGTCGTGGGCTTTATGGACGGATCTACTATATATAATAAAGAGCTTTATAATATTGCTTTTGAGACTGCAAAGGAAAATAACATCCCTTGTCAGACAAAAACAATGGTAGTAGGCGGAAATGACAGTGGAGCAATCCACATTTCAAAAGGCGGAGTTAAGACATTAGCGATATCTGCCCCTTGTCGTTACCTACATTCAGCATCCTGTGTTATAAATAAATCCGATTTTAAAGCAGTAACAGATTTAGCACAAGCTTTACTACCAAAGGTGTATAATATATGATAAAACAGATTTTCACTAACTCGGAATTTGAATTTGATAAGCTTGCCCAAAACTGCTATACACGAAAGCTAAAATCAAATTTCAATGCATACGAAACAAAATACGATTTTTGCCGGTTTTATAAGGCTGAAACAGATTCAACAAAAGCTATCGTCTGTATATTCAATTCATCAATGCTTGTTGCAACTGTTGTTGATACAGAATATGATGATGAATTCATAAGTGACTTGATTACTTTTATTAAAATGAATAAGCCGACAATGGTCGAGGTGGACAGGCTTATTGCAAAAAAGCTTCAAGTTTTTCTATCAGATGACTATGATTTTAATATCCGTACTGAATATGTGTATGATAAAAAGGTTGAGTCATTGAATATAACAGTCGATGAAAGCCCGAAGCTTGATGCAGTATTTGATATAGTAAAAGTTGCTTTCCCGGCACTTGTTGATACTTATGAAATGTGGATAACTGACTCCTCGCATAGATTAAGACGTAATCAGGCATGGCTGTATTGCTATAAAAATTCATCAACCTTAATGGTGAAGTACATACTTGATGGCTATTCCTTAATAGGACAAGTTGGAACGTTGCCAGAGTTTCGTGGGAAAAACTATGCCCGTGAGCTTTTGTACTATACGATTAATAAAATGCAGAGTCAGGGCATAAAAGTATGTCTTTTTGCAAGAGAAAAAATGTTCAGTTATTATGAAGAACTTGGCTTTACACCAGTTTTATTGGACTTGGTCTTAGAAAGGAAAACTGACGAATGATAAATAATTTTTTTAATATAGATAAAAGGCTTCTTGACCTATCACAGAAAGCAGAAGAGCTTTGCCATGATGAGTTTCTTGAGATTGACAGAATTGCTGAATATAATTCCCAGAAGGTTCTTGCTGCTTTTATTAATAACAGAGTCAGCGAGGTTTCCTTAAAAGGCAGTACAGGCTATGGATATGGTGACAGTGGAAGAGATACTATCGATAAGGTTTTTGCTGAGGCTTTTGGTGCTGAGGATGCCCTTGTCCGCCATAATTTCGTTTCAGGAACACATTCGCTTTCTGTTGCACTGTTTGGAGTTTTAAGGACGGGCGATACATTGCTTTCAGTAACAGGCAAGCCATATGATACACTTGAAGAAGTTATCGGAATAAGCGGGGATAAGGGCAATGGTTCACTTTTTGATTTCGGTGTTAAGTATTCACAGGTTGACTTGTTACCAAGTGGTAAGGCTGACCTTGAGCAGATAAAAGAAAAAGCAAAAGACGCAAAGGTTGTCTACATACAGCGCTCAAGAGGATACTCGCTCCGCCCGTCACTTACTGTTGAAGAAATTGGTGATATTGCAAAAGCCGCAAAAGAATCAAATCCTTCAGTGATTATTATGGTCGATAATTGCTATGGTGAATTTGTTGAAGAAAAAGAGCCTGTTCAGGTCGGTGCTGATCTTATTATTGGCTCACTCATAAAAAATCCAGGTGGAGCAATTGCCTCAACTGGTGGATATATTGCAGGACGTGCCGACCTTATTGAGCTTTGCTCATATCGCCTGACCTGTGTAGGAATGGGTAAGGAAGTTGGTTGCACATTGAATCAGAACAGGGAAATGTTAATGGGATTTTTCTTTGCACCTACAGTTGTTGCGAGTGCAGTTAAAACTTCAACCTTTGCTTGCAGACTATTTGAACTTTTAGGCTATGAATGCTTCCCTAAAAAAGATGAAAAACGTTCCGATATAATTGCTGCAATAAAACTTGGCAATGAAAAGTCGCTGGTTGCTTTCTGTCAGGGAATCCAAAAGGGTGCGCCAGTTGATTCCTTTGTTTCACCAGAAGCGTGGGATATGCCTGGTTATAACAGTAAGGTTATTATGGCAGCAGGTGCCTTCACAATGGGCGCATCAATTGAACTTTCTGCTGATGCTCCTATAAGAGAGCCATATGCTGCATGGCTTCAGGGTGGCATAACATACCCGACTGGTAAAATAGGAATACTTCTTGCGGCACAAGAAATGGCAGACAGGGGAATTATTTAGTCGTATTTCTTGAAAATATATATTATTTAATATATAATTAAAATATAATAAAATTATGGAGGTGCAACAATGGCAGAAATTTTTACAGTACCGCTAAAAG
>JAEWZG010000026.1 GCA_023395435.1 Bacillota bacterium | reverse complement strand
TACATTGGACTGTTATAGATGAAGAAACTCATGCAAGGGTGTCAAAATTAGGTTTAGAGCATTTTTACAAGCGATGGAACAGATGCTTAATCACTATGCCCAAGATTATTTTAGGTGAAAATATTGTATAGTAAATAACCATAATTAATAGCTTGACGGCAAACGTGAGCTGTCCGTTATGTTTGATTTGTATCAGATAATTTGAAAAATAGAGGTGTGGAAATGTTTGCTGCCAGCACATATGATGAAGTTGAAGCGATTGAAAAGCAAGTCGAAAATTTGGAAATAGTCGTTCTCTTGTTTGTTAAACCTACAAATCAAGATGCTATGGATGTAATAAAAGAATTTGAGTATATTCACTACAATTCTGAAAAATTTTGCTCAGTCTTTGCCGTAGGCTATACTAACGATTTTTGCAAAGCTAAGGATAAAACATACAGAAAAATTGACGCTGTACTTAATGGCGACTGGTATTACAGTACGAAAGCGTTTGTGGAATTTAAAAGTAAACTAGAAAAACGTATAAAATGGAAATACTCTGGAGAAACAGAAATTCTTATCTTACAAAATAATCCTGGAAATAATCACTCTCTTAATTTTAAAAACTATGTAGCGATTGATGTTAACAAAGGAATCCGTGATGGATACATAGATTCTTTCCAACGTTTTATGGAATCATTAATTAGAAGTTCAAAAAGTCAAGTTATTGCGAGAGATGCTATTCGAAATGTTCGGAAAGAGCAAACTGGTATTAAATGTATTGTCATAAATGCAATAGATGAATGCAAGAAAATACCATTACCTGTAAAGAAAATTGTTAAGGACAGGCTGTTTTATCGCTGCGCGAATAACATTTGATTATTCCTTAAAAGCGCATAATAAACATATAAATCAGTTAAGTTAATTATTTATTCTGTTTTAAAGAGATGGTAGAGCCAACTTCCCATTATGTTTATTTCCCGCGTACAAGCTAGTAGCGTAAAGCATAAAAAACCAACAATAGTGAGGCATTTGCATTTCTGACTTAAGATTGTGAGTTGATTATCGTGAATAAAGAACCCATAAGACATCATTATATTCCACAGTTTATTCTGAAAAACTTTTGCTTTGATAATAAAGGGCATCTATTTTACTATAATAAAAAGACATCTAAAATATCTAAGGTTAATACAAGTGAAATCTTTATGGGAAGGAATTTGTATCGTGATGAAAAAAACTGTCCTACCAACCCAACAAAAATCGAGAGAGATTTTGCTACTTTTGAAAGTGAAGTATCACAAATAATAAAAGATAGATTTCTTTATTTAAGAGAGATAAAATTATCTTCTGCAGAATGTGAGAAACTTAAACTGTTTTTTGCTCTTATGGGATTTCGTTCAAAGATTGTATCGGACCAGTTTGGTTTAAAAGCATCCGATCAATCAAGGAAATTCTATACTATGTATCAGAAAGACGGTGATTTGTCTGATTTATGGAAAAGAAATCTTGGCTACATAGTAAATTGCAGGTCCTTAAGTGATGTCCTGAATAACAATAATATTGATGATCCAATTAAAGCTTTTATGATGAGAGATGTATTCGGTTTGTGTGGACAGTATTTTGTAATTGCAGAAAGAAAAGAATCAGAGCAGTTTATTATTACAGATACTTATCCGACTGTAATTAATGGTGATGCCTTTGGAATGCAACTACATTTGTATTCAATTTTCCCAATATCTCCTGATAGAATTATTCTTCTTGCAAGCATTGGTGTTGAGAATGCTCCAAGGAATGTTGTAAATCTACGTAATTGTGTTTTTACAGTTCCCAAAACAGATTATAATAAAAATAAAATAATGTTTGTTAAAAAACTGTATGACGAAGAAGTCAGATTCATAAATTCAGTTTTGGTAAAAGAAGCTAGTGAGGGATGGGCTTTCAAAGATGATAATAAGTTCTAAAAACAGAGCTAATAATTGGATTGTACAACTTCAAGTTATGTTTATTAGTCCAGAAATACAATATATTTCGAGGTTAACAATGTGTCAACATTTTAAACTATGATATAAGGGGGCATTAAAAATAATAATTAAACTAATTCAGCCCAAAATGTCATTAAGGCCTATGGATACAACTCTGAAAACAAGAATGGCGCCTTCTTTAGGTTTGTTGGTCATAGCGCAGATATTACGCAATGAGCATACTGTAATAATTGAAGATGAGAATATATCGCCAATAAACTATTCTGAAAAGGTCGATGTTGTTGGTATAACAGTAACTGTAAACACTTTAAACAGAGCTTCTGAAATTGCAAAGAAGTATAAAGAGTGCGGAGCGATAACTGTTGGCGGAGGAATACATATATCATCTGATCCTGATAATTGTGAAGAGTTTTTTGATGCACTTTGTATTGGACCATCTGAACAGATATGGAACGATATTATTAATGATATTCTTAATAACAAACTTCAAAAAAGATATTATTGTAGTAAATTAATGTGTAGTGAAGATATTATATCACCAGCTTATGATTTAATTGATAAAAAGAAGTATCTATATTCTAATGTAATAGTAACAAGTTATGGTTGCCCTTTTAAATGTAGTTTTTGCTATAATAGCTGCCAAGCTTATAATAATATTTACATGAATAAACCTGTTGATAAAGTTATAGAAGAAATTAAACTAATTGGTAGAAAACATATTATGTTTATTGATGATAATTTTATTGGTAATCCTCAATGGACAAGGTCTCTTTTAAAAGAGCTTACGAAGCTGAAAGTAAAATGGAATGCCGCTGTTTCTTGCAATATTATAAATATGTTAGACCTATTGGATGAGATGAAAGATTCCGGATGTCAAGGATTGTTTATTGGATTTGAAAGTTTAAAAACAGATGTTATTTCAAATGTAAATAAAGGGCAGAACAATGTATTAATGTATGAAAAACTAATTAAGGAAATTCATAACAGAGGTATAATGGTAAATGCAAGTTTTGTATTCGGACTTGATGGAGAAGATAAAAGAGTTTTTGAAAATACTTTAGATTGGATCGTTAAAAATAAAATTGAGACAGTTACTTCTCATATTCTGACTCCTTATCCTGGCACAAAACTTTATAATGATTTTTTAAGAGATAAGCGCATTACTACTTTTGATTATTCTAAATATGATACGTCACATGTTGTGTACTCTCCTTTAAATATGACGCAAGAAGAATTATATAATGGATATATAAAAATCTACAAAAAGATTTATTCCATTAAGAATATAATTAAACGTATTCCTAGTTCAAAATCGCAGAGAATACCATATCTGTTATTTAATATATTTTATCGAAAGTACGGAAAAATTACTGAATTTATATGCAACGTAATATCTTACGAACGAATAGGTCGTTTGGCTGAAAGACTTTCAAAATATATTTAATTTGCATTAAATATATATGTTTGCTTATGTTTAATTTTGAATTATAGCAATTAATTTTTGTTGTTTGACTTGGCACGAGAATATTAAGGTAACTTAATAATACGAGTTTGATATATAGGATCTGAAGTACCTTTTTAAACTTCGTATTATGTTTAATTTGTGGACAGGCTTGTTTAGCAATAATGGGCAACTAGCTGAAATTGTTGTGCTTGTCAAACACACACATAATTAAAACTACTAAAAGATGATTAAAACTGTAATATCTATATTATCATTATCCGCCCAAAGTGACATCTTGTTTATCATACCATTTCATAGCATTATCAAAATCTTCTTTTTTGAAATCTGGCCAAAGGTGATTAATAGTATAAAAGTCAGCATAAACAGACTGAACAGGTAAAAAGCCCGAAAGTCGTTTCATGCCACCCCATCTTAATATTAAGTCAATTCTGGATATTTCTTTTGAATGTAAACTTTCGTGTATTTGTTTTCTGCTACTTGATTTGCAATTTATATTAGACAAATCCCATTCCCAGCCATAATTAACTAGAAAATTAATTTTAATACCGCCGCCATTTACATCAGTTCTGGTTGTGTATTTTAATAACTCATTAGGAAAATAAGATGAATTAGTATCTCCTGTTACTAATAAGGATACCCCCTCAGTAGCAATTAGATTTACAGCATCGACGCAAGCGGTTGCAAAAGCTTTAACTTGTTTTATAGGTCTTTTGCAATTATCGGTTGTGAAACCGTAATAAGTAATTTCCTTTATTCCATATTCCTTTGCTAATCTTAAGATTTCAAGCCCAGGATTTAGTCCGTATGAATATCCCTCATGTTTTTGTAGACCTTGTTCAATTGCCCATCTTCTGTTTCCATCAGGAATCAATCCTACGTGTGTTGGTATTCTAATAAAAACACAACCTTTTATATTATTGTTTTGTATATGATAATTGTTGGTATTTTTAATATAAATATTCTTTGAAAAACAGAAAATTTAATAAGCATAAATATTTATAATGATAACTTTACATTATTAATAAACCCTCTCAAAAATACACCTTTGTGAGTTGCACATTAGGCTAAAACATCACTCGAAATCAAAAAAATATATGCAATTACTTTATGAAAAATAGTTTTAGACACCTCTTTGTAGGTGTTTTTTTATTACCAGAAAAACCGCAATCCATTACAGAAAGCGGCATTTATATTTTTCTTAAATTCTCTTATTCTCAGTTTTATGTCTTCTGATGAATTTATTATAATCAAATAAGTATTTCTAGCTCCAGATATCTCCTTCTTTGCTTTTTGAGCGATTAATTCTGGAAAAGTCAACTTTTGAAAATACATATGTTGACATCAATAAGAAAATAAAACCAAAAACGAGTACAATAAATAAGCTAATAATTGGAGTTATTGTAAAGCCTCCAATTTTAAAAGCTAGTTGTTCTGCGATTAATTGGTTAGTTGTCAAAGATGTTTTTTCAAGTATTATTGTTCTAAAACATGCCGTTGTATATGTCATTGGATTGAAGTATGCAAAATACTTTAATGCTTTTGGCAAAAGAGAGAGAGGAATATATGCACCGCAAAGGAATGTCAATGGCATCATAATTGCCGTTGTTACAATCTGAAACGTCTGTGAGTTTTTCACAAGTGCCGCTAAAAAAAGTCCTAACCCTGCAAACACAATTCCAACTACAATCATAAAACCAATTACTGCAAAAGGCGTTGCAAATGAATTGAATTTTAATCCAATGAAATAACCTATAAAAATAATAATTATTCCCTGTAAGGTTGCTATTGTTGCTGCTGATAATAACTGTCCAATTGCAATCTGTATGCGTTTAACTGGGCTTACTAAAACTTCCTTCATAAATCCTGAAACAATATCTTCAATAGTGCTTGTCGCAATAGTAAGAGCAGTTTGGAATACAGTAGTAATAACTATTCCAGCCAGCATATAGTTTACTGGGTTTTCGATATTTTCATTTTTAAAAATTGCACTGAAAACATAAAGGAAGAAGAAAGGCATGATAATCGTGAAAACGAGTTGAACCTTATTTCGTGCGAAAATTTTAATATTTCTGAACCATAAAGCTAAAATTATATCCATTAGTTTACTCCCTTATTTCTTTTCCGGTAATTTCTAAAAACACATCATTTAATGTGCCTTTTTTAATTTCCATATCAGTAATTGTTGATTTCTTCTCACAAATTATATCCATGAGTTTCGGCAAGTTGTTTACTTCAACTGAATAGTAACCAGGCTTCTTCTTATAAATAAGTTCTGCTTTATTTAGTAACTCTTCCATTCCTTGCTCGTCACTGGTTGAAATAAATGCTTTGTCCTTTGTGTATTGCTGTTTGAGATGGTATGGCGTATCCATTGCAATTATTTTTCCTGCATCCATAATAGCTACCTTGCCACAAATTTCGGCCTCATCCATGTAATGCGTTGTAAGGAAAATTGTTATATTCTTCTCTTTTTGTAATTTTATAATGTAGTCCCAGATATGAGCTCTTGTTTGAGGGTCAAGACCAGTGGTAGGCTCATCCAGAAATAAAACTTTCGGATAATGTAATAAAGACCTTGCAATTTCAACACGTCTTTTCATTCCACCAGAAAGGTTACTTACCAATGCTTTTTTCCAGTCTAGTAAATCAACTAATGTTAAGGCAAACTCAATTCTTTCCGCTGTTTCACTATTGCTGATACCATAAAAATGACAATGCATTATCATATTTTCCATAACTGTCATTTTGTTATCAAGAGTAGGTTCCTGAAAAACAACCCCGATAGAACTTCTTACTGCATCTTTTTCGTGCGATATGTCCTTTCCGTCAATCAATAATGTTCCAGAAGTTTTTTCAAATATTGTGCAGAGTGTATTGATTGTCGTGCTTTTCCCTGCTCCATTCGGACCTAAGAAAGCAAAGATACTGCCTTCTTCAACTTCAAATGAAACATTATCTACCGCTGTGAAATTTCCGTATTTCTTAACGAAATCTCGTACTTCAATTATGTTTTTCATTTAATTTCTCCAATCTTTTTTATAAGTTTTTTGGCTTTATTATATATATATATCAATTATTTATCCCCCCAATTTATGAATGTGAGCTTTGTATTTTTTGTATAGCAATTTGAATACTGTGTGACGGCTTTCTCTTACGGATTGGATTCTGTTATTTTATTATAAGACATTTATTTCATGCTTGTAAATACTAAAACAGTAACAGGTTCTAAATTTAAGCTGACAAGTTAATTATCGCACATAAAACAATGATTAACAGAAACAAATAGTCACTATCGCAGTAATCCAATTCTTTGCTCACTTTCTGAATTCTTTTCAGGCAAGATAGTAACCTTATAGACATATCTACTGCGCAATAAAAAATGCCTGACGTAATTTAAAATGAATTATTTTTCATTTTAAATATGGGAAATAACCTGTTAGTTGAAATTATGGACTTGTTACTGTTTTTGTATTTACAAACGTGTGATAAATGACTTATACTAAATTTACAGGAGGTGGAGTAATTGAAAATTCGAATTGAAATTAATGAGGGAGTTGAAGAGGACGAAGTAGTTATCCGTTGCAAGGAGTTAAATAAAAGTGTTCAGAAAATCCAGAATTTTGTTTCAGAACTATCATCTCAAACAAACTTAATTTTCTATAAAAATCTTACCGAATACTTTTTACCTCTGAATTCAATTTTGTTTTTTGAAACATCTACAAAGGGTATAGATGCACACACAATTGATGATCTATATCAAATCAAAAATAAATTATATGAACTCGAAGAAATCCTGCCTAACAACTTTGTTAGAATATCAAAATCCACTATTCTGAATGTTAATCATATTTATTCTATAGATAGAAATTTGACATCAGCCAGTGTAGTAAAATTCAACTATACGCATAAGCAAGTCTATGTATCAAGAAATTATTACAAAATTTTAAGACAGAGACTGCAAGAAAGGAGAAATTATGAAGCGTAAAAATTTATTTTGGGGACTATTTTTTATTTTATCGGCGACATTAATTATTCTAAATCAGTTTAACATTATAATAGGCGTGAGTATATTTAAGCTAATTATCTCTTTACTTTTGTTGCCTATTATTATTAAAAGCATAAGACACATTTGGTTTGGTGGGATTCTATTCCCACTTGCAATTATAGGAATTATGTTTGCGGGACCATTAAGCATTGAAAAACTGACACCATGGCCAGTACTTGGTGTGGCATTATTTTTGACAATTGGTTTTTCATTTATTTTTCCAAATAAGTACAAGCATGAATTTGATCATTTTGTTCATGGACCTTACGATAAGGATTGGATAAGTGAATCTTCTGATGATAGTGAAGTAAACGTATATTTGAAATTTGGCGGAAGCAGCAAATATATTAATTCACAGAATTTAAAGAAGGTTAATATAGACTGTAAATTTGGCGGAACAAAGATTTTTTTTGATAAATCCAATATTGATGGTAATGAAGCGGTTATTAATGTTATTTCAAGCTTTTCAGGAATTGAGATTTATGTTCCAAAAAATTGGATTGTAAAAAGTGAAATAGATTGCGTACTTGGAGGCATTGAAGAAAAAGGAATGAGAAATTCAGGTGAAGCAGATAAAACTTTAATAATGAAGGGAAAAATAAGCTTTTCAGGCATTACAGTAATTTATATTTAAAGCGATAACTCCGATTATTCAAAAGTAATCGGAGTTTATTTATTTTGATAAAAGCATTGCTTTAAGTATATGAGGAGGTACTGCCTTGTGTGCAAAAGTTGCAGCAATTATTAATCTTTTTAAAGATTTTTGTAATAAAAATAGGAACATTTAGCTTGCATTATTAAAAATAAAAGCTAAAACCACCTATAATAAACTTCGCATAAGCATAATAATCTGCAGTAAATTAGCAACTATTAATTTCCCATTATTTACATTATGAAGATTTCGTTAGTAGTTCGAGAGCAAATAAATATGGAACAGTAATGTGTGGAATGTTTTTTCTTAATATAGAAGGTTAGGAGTCTATTATGAAAAATGTATTAAAAATAACTGCATTAGTGCTAATTATTTTAATAGTGATGTTTGCATTTACAGCGATTTTATTAAACATCCAACAAGGTGATAAAAGATTAAAACCAATAAATCAAATATTCAGAAAGTATAACAAGTACTTTAGCACAGATTGTGATATCGATAACGATGAGTATCTTGGTAAAATATTCAGATGCACGATACATATAAAAAAAGATACACATTTATTTGATAAAGAAACAATTATCCAATGTAGTAAATTAAAATGCGATTTAGAAAAATATTTGCAAGAACATCCAGATTCTTTTTTAGTTCAGGAAGAATATAAAATTAACCTGTGCTTTACTCATGATAAAACTTTTAATGGAATAGATATCTGCAATTACTATTCAAAGAATTCGTATCCAACGGAAAAGCTATGCGTTCTTTCTTTAAATAATATAAGGAATTATGAATTATATAAGTATTTTGATAAGATAGAAGCTATTAATTGTAGCTGTATAAGTAGTCAATCAATAATTCATTTAAAAGAAATGCCAGGTCTTAAAATAATTAATATGAATAAAATACTTAAAAAAGATATAGAAGTTTTCAACAAAGAAATGCCAGAGTATGAAGTTACATATAATAAAGTTATAGAATAATTTAATACTCCCATTTACTTATGTAAATGGGAGTTTCATTACTGGATATTATTTATGTTAAAGGAGATTTATGAGAAAGCTATTATTATGTATATTTTCAATCACTTTATCTTTAATTCTTGTTTCGTGCAATATGGATAATGATGTAAAGCCAATGAATCAATTAAATACAAAGTGGGTTTCTAAAAATCCGGATGTATTTTTTACAGTTACAAAGGATAAAGGATACAACGTTTGTGTAGGCAAATTAAAAACTTCTGAGAAAAATTATAGTATTATGTTTGATTTCGATGAGGGTAGAGAAGTTAATATTATTGATTATGATATTTTTGAAAAAAATAATTATCTTAGTACTATGAAGGATCTTATAGCAAGAGGAGATTGTAAGTTTTCAAAAGATAAATGCATCGTTACCATTAAGCAATCTTACATTGACAGCATAAAAGTCGGCGATAGAATAACATTAGTAAAGCAAGAATCATAATATAGTTAAGATTTCTATGACATGTTTCGTAACATATTATTTGACTTCTTTGAAGTTCTTGACTCAATTACAATATTTTAATGTTGTTAATAAAAACATACAACTTTCCATTATTTACAAAATATATACTTTAGTGGTTAAGTTGAGCTTCCATTTAGGTTAATTCCTCAGGTAAAATTATGAGCATTAACTTCGCAGTATTACATACCTTGCAATAGAACTATCGTTGTCAGATTTCGGTTATGTTTAAACGCTACAATACAAAACTAACCCAAGTGTAAAAATTCAATTTTACATTTGGGCTATTTATATTAAAAAAACTTAAATATCAAGTAAAGTTTTAATAAATACGTTACCGCTTAACTAATTTTTATTGAAAAAAAGTAAATAATATGTTAAAATGTTATTAAATAATGGATTTATAAACAATAAATTCAATTATAAAAAGGAGAATCAAGACATGAAAAAAGTAAGGCACAAGATTTTATCAGTCATTATGAGCATAGCTCTTTTGACGACAATTGCACTCACAAATCAAGGTTTATTCGGATTAAATTTAAGCGTAAGTGCGGAAGAACCGACCCCTGAAGAGTACTTCTGCCCAGGTTTAGCATTCAATCAGGTGACAATATCTAATAATAACATCAGGTATTATGGTAACGTTTCTTGGACTAGCAAATCAGCAAACAGTCCCGATGATACAGTTCCTTATGGCGAAACATTTTCTGTTGAGGTGGGTGCTTCTAATGGCTATATTATAGAAGGTACACCTTCTATAATAATTAATGATAACTTTACAGTGACAGGTACTTATTTGAGCAGTTATGTGAATCATGATGGCAACAGTATAAGTGCTGTTACATTCACAATGCCTGATATTGGTGATAACAATGCTGAAATTAATAAGATTGTAATTTCTGGCTTGACCGCTTCACCAAAAAGCTATGATGTATTTTTTGATAATGAAGCAATGAAGATTTACAGCAATGTTGCTGAACCTATAAATGGGGTTGTTGATCTCACAGGCCTTACTGCTAATACAGGCGGTGATTTTGAAATGAAGGGCGATGCAGGATATTATGCTGAAATAATACCTCCCGCACCAAATGCAACCTATAATGTGGAATCAAATTTATTTAGCTTTGAAGATTCGGATGAAAGTTGGTATTATTACGATGATCAACAAACTATTATTCTAATTAATGACGCAAGGGGAAAGACAACTGGCATATACTTTAAGGTTACACCGCAATATATTGATGATAATAAGGACATGCTTAAATTAAGAATAACTTTAACTGATGTTGTTATTCCAAGCTCAGAAAAAGCAATAACAAACTTTGCAATAGGCACATCAAACGGAGCAATTAATGAAACAAATCATACTATTGCAGTTACAGTTCCTTTTGGGACAAATGTAACATCACTAACTCCAACAATTGCCACGAACGAAAAAGCAACAGTTAACCCAGATAGTGGAGTTGCACAAAATTTCTCAAACCCAGTTAAATATACGGTAACAGCTGAAGATACAACTACTCAAGATTACACAGTAACTGTAACAGTTGCATCAAAACCTCCAGTGTCAACTCCTGCTGAACAAATTAAGGATATAATAGACACTACAAATCCTGCACCATTAGAAATCGCAAAAACTTCAAATAGTGAATTCAAAAATATCAAGGCTGATGCTGTTCTTTCAAAAGCAACAGACGCACAAAAAGAAGCTTTGAAAAACATGACAACTGAGCAAATTCAGGCTGAAATTAAGAAAGCTACAGATGCTATTTCAACAGTTAATACAACAAAAATATCAGCTAAAGCAAAAGAGAAATTAGAGGAAATTAAGAAAACTTTGCCTACTGATGCGAAAATCATGCCAATTAACTTCACAGAACATGCAACTTTTGCTTTCCCAGTTCAGGTCACAATCCCAGTAGACAAGGCAACTTACCCAGCTGGAACATATCATCTATACTACTATAACGAAGAAACTGACAAACTTGAAGATTGCGGAACAGTTACTGTTGACGCAAACGGAATGGCAACATTTACAATTTCTCACTGTTCTGATTACTTTATTTCAAGTAAGGTTGTTGATTTATCAGCAACAGCTCCTGCTCCCGCAAATACTAATAATCCAAAAACAGGTGAAAGCAATCCAGTTGGAACTATTTCAACAATTGCAATTTTGTCGATTGCAACTCTTGGCGTTGTAAGTAAAAAACGCAAATTTAAGGTTGTTAAATAAGATTAAATAATAATAAATACTTGCTATGACTTTGAGTTATAGTAAGTGTTTTTTATGTTGCATAATGGTATGTTTTAGTGTAAAATTAGTACAAGTAAACTTCGCATTAGTCAAATATTCCATTAAAAATTTCAAGCGTGAACTGCCCATTATTTACATAATCATTTATACATTATATTTATTAAATATTAGAAGAGAAATAAACTATAGTTAGATTATTTATATGACCTGACAGAGCAACAAATCAGAATTTGAGAAGAGAGAAAAACTTTATGACAAAAAATATTATACTTATTAAAGTAATAAAATAATTTATAATATAAAAGATGTTAATTATGGTTGACAATATAACTATAAAATGGTATATTTAACTAAAGTAAGGTAATAAAAAATTCGGATTTAGTAGTTTCTTGATTAATAGTTTTATCAAGAAACTATTTTTATTAAAAATTATAAATATAATAATTATTTAGTATAAATACAGGAGGTTATTTATGATTGGATTAAAAAAGATATTTAAAAAATCACTTAGCATGATATTAGCAATACTTATTGCAATAATGATTATGCCTAATATTGATTTAAAAGTCAAAGCGGCAGGTAGCATAACTGTTGATCTGCCAACAAAAACGGCAACTGGATCGTGTGCTGCCAATGAAGAATTAAAACTTTACATTTATCAATTGTTTGGCTTAACATCTGACGTTTATGACAGTCACGATGGTTTTACATATGGTTTTACACAGCCTGTAAACGAAAATGGAAAGATATATAGTGATATCAGTATTGGTGAACTGGCTGCTGATGGCGTATATAGTTCTTATATGACTTACGACGATACTGATTATATGACTTTCAAAGCAAGTGAAAATGGTACATATACCTTTCATGCCGAGTGCTTGGATACTTATGATTTGTCTACATTTAATACATGTGACATAACAATTACCATTGGTGCATCAACAACAAAATACACTGTAACATTTGATAGCAATAGTGGCTCATCTGTTTCTGATATAACAGATATTACAAGTGGTTCAAAAATATCTGAACCACCAGTTCCGACAAGAAATGGTTATTCTTTTGATGGTTGGTATAAAGATGACTTTACATTTTTAGATGAATGGGATTTTGCAAACGATACAGTAACAGCAAATACAGCTTTGCACGCAAAGTGGACTGATAACACAGCACCAACAGTGGTTTCAATTTCGCGTGCTGATATATCTCCAACGAAAGCCACAAGTATAAGATATACTGTAACATTCAGCGAAGATGTTACAGGAGTTGATACATACGATTTTAATTCGATTGCATCTGGAGTATCACATACTTTATGGACAGTTACAGGAAGTGGAAAAACATATACTGTAACAATTAATGGTATATCAGGTAGTGGAACTTTTCAACTTTTTTCGGCTGAAATTGGAACAGGAATTAAGGATCTAGCAGGCAACGATGTAATTGGTGCATATACCGGGGAGATTTATACTATTGATACAATACCACCTTTAATAACAGGAGTTGAAAATAATCAAAAATATACTTCAGAAGTTACCCTTGCGTGTTCAGAAAGTGGAATTAGTGTATCTTTATTAAAAGATGGCAGTACAGTTAGCGGTTATAATTTCGAGAAAATCTCGACAAACGGTGATTATACTCTTAGTGTAACTGATAGTGTTGGTAATATATCTACAATTAATTTTACTGTTGATATTCCAGAGACATATACTGTTTCATTTAATACTAACGGAGGCTCAACAAATCCTGAAATTCAAACAATTACAGAAAACGGATATGTTATTGCACCATCAAATCCAACGAAAACAGGCTGCGACTTCCTTGGTTGGTATAATGGTTCAACAAAGTGGAATTTTGCTACTGATAACGTCACTGGCAATATGACACTTACAGCACATTGGCAAAATGCACAGTATACAGTTAGCTTTAATACTGACGGTGGCTCAACAGCTCCTGAAAATCAGACAATTGATTATAACAA
>JAEWZG010000110.1 GCA_023395435.1 Bacillota bacterium | reverse complement strand
AAGGGCAACCATTTTCACTTCGAAGAATTTGCATAATATTTACAAGGTCATTTATAGTGTAATATTTATTTAAAGAAAAGTCAAGCATTTTTGATTATTTTCTCCTCAAAACATAGGATTATAGGTGTATTGTGGATAAAACGCTAAAATTATAATACCCTAATTTCCTGATTATTTCAATAGATTATGCAAAATTTATTTATAAAATACTTCTTTTATGTTTTTTCCCTCAGTTATGTCAAGAAGATACAGAGTAATAAGATAAATTATACCTGCAAATGCTATTGCTCCAAGCACTGCAATCTTCGCTGAAATATACCTTGTCATTACTTCATTTATAAGATAAGCACTTGCTCCGCATATAATTCCAGCAAAGCCAGGCTTTAGGTACAGCCTTTTTATATCAAGTTTGACCCCTGTTAGCTTTTTTATGCAACGCTGACAGGCTATACAGATGAACAGATAGCATATTGTTGTTGAGATTGCTGCTCCGTCAACATTAATTTGTGGGATATAAATGAGCGATACATTTCCGATAAGCTTTATTATAACCCCCACAATCATTATCTTAACAGGCAAATCAGCTCTCCCTATTGCTTGAAGCATTGCAAAGGCAGGAATAGAAAGTGACAGGAATATCACTCCAATACCGAGTATAGACATTGACCGACTTATTGACATTACTTCTTCGGGACGGGATGAGAATAAAAGATTTAAAATAGGATTGGCAAGTACAGCCATTCCTATACCAGCAGGAATAGAAATTATGCCAGTGACACTGATAACAGAGTGAATATTTTTTTTGACTCTCTGCCTGTCTTTTACAGCCCATGCTTCGGCGAGGTTTGGAAGTATGCCTTTTCCAAACATATTTGTCATTGATGGAACAAGATTGAATACGGTTATAGCCAATCCAGTAAAAGAACCGTATATGAAATTTGGTATCATTGATAGCGTCATATTATTATCAAGAATATTTCGGTAATGGTGGAGAAAATACACTGTATTATTTTTTATAGTTGTATTAAGGCAACGTATTATCGTTCCAAGGTCAATTAAGGAAGTAAGGTTTGTCACAATTGAACCAAGAGCAATAGGAATAACTATTCTTATGAGTTGTTTTAAGAGGTCTCTTTTTCGCTCGGTAGTCTTATCTCCCTTTAACATTTCTTTAGTAATGCCGTCACTAAATAGGCTGTATCTTATCATAAGGTATAAAAGTGCCACTCCTGATGATAGTGTAACACCCGCAATAGCTGCTGCTGCTACATAAGGCAAAGCCATGCTTTGTGCCTGTTCAAGGCTTTCACATACTGTCCCAAATACCTTACCTGTCTTTTCAAAGCAGTCATTGGCATACATCATTGCACCATATGCAAATCCGAGCCCTGCAATGAGCTTAACAAACGATTCAATAATTTGTGATATTGCAGTTGGGAACATATTGCGCATACCTTCATAGTATCCTCTATAAACTGAAAGAACAGCTCCGAAGAATATACAAGGAGCAATAGCAATAAGTGCGGGGTATGATTTTTCATTTTCAACAACGTATTTTGTGAACGGTGATGCAAGAGCAAATATTGCAACGGCCGAGAGTATTCCTATTCCAGAAAAGCCGAGAATAGCAGCACGTCGTATTTTTCTTACATTTGCGTAATGCTCAAAAGCCATATTTTCAGCAACCATTCGTGATACAGCAGCAGGAAGACCAGTGACTGAAACGGAATATACAGGCATAAAAATTGCGTATGCACAGCTAAAATACCCCATACCTGTTCCACCAAGTATATTTGCAAGCGGTATTTTAAAAAACAGCCCGATTATTTTTGTTATTATAACAGATATAACCAGTATAAATGACCCTACCAGAAAGCTTTGTTTTTTCAAAAGATTAAACCCCCAGCTTGTTTGTTTGGATATACAGTTAATTTTATGTCAAGCTTTCAAAAGTTAGTACATACTTTCTGAACTTAAAAACCAATTAATTAATGAAATCACTTCCATTTTTCGTGCTAATATAGTATAATTAAGTTTATATAATTATTTAATATAAAAGAGGTTAAAACTTATGAATTACATTTTTTCAGACAAAGTATCAGGATTGCAAGCTTCTGCTATAAGAGAAATTCTAAAATTTACAGCGGATCCAGAGGTCATATCATTTGCAGCTGGCAATCCAGCACCTGAAGCTTTCCCTGTTGAAGCAATAAATGAAATTTCAGCAAAGCTTTTGAAAGAGGATCCTATCCTTGCTCTTCAATATAGCATTACTGAAGGATACAAGCCACTTCGTGATGTTCTTAAGAATAATATGGCAAAGATCGGGAACTTCAACAGTGAAATTGATGACCTTATAATTACTTCTGGTGCACAGCAGGCTAATGAGCTTTCCTGTAAGGTTCTTCTTAATGAAGGAGATACATTAATCTGCGAAGCTCCAAGCTTCATTGGTTCACTTAATTCATTCAAGTCATATCATGTAAATCTTGTTGGGGTTGAGCTTGAAGAAGATGGCATTAATATTGAAAAGCTTGAAGAAGCAATTAAAAATAATAAAAATGTCAAGCTGTTATACCTTATACCTAATTTTCAGAACCCAACTGGACTTACAATGAGCTATGAAAAGAGAGTCAAGGTTCTTGAACTGGCAAGAAAATATGACTTTGTGATATTAGAGGATAACCCATATGGTGACTTAAGATTTGTTGGTGAGGATATTCCAACAATTAAGTCAATGGATACAGACGGACATGTTGTATATACGGGAAGCTTCTCAAAGGTTTTAGCTCCTGGTCTTCGTGTCGGATATGTATCAGCACCAAAAGATATAATTCAGAAGATTGTTGTATGTAAGCAGGTTTCTGACGTTCACTCAAATATCTGGGCACAGGCTGTATGCTATGAATTCATGACAAAATATGATTTTGATACTCACATAAAGGGATTAAAAGAAATCTACAGGAAGAAATGCGATCTTATGCTTGATATGATTGAAAATAACTTCTCAAGCAAGATAAAATATACAAAACCACAGGGCGGATTATTCATCTGGTGTACGCTCCCTGATGGCAATGATATGATGGGCTTCTGCTCAAAGGCTGTACAGGAATACAAAATTGCGGTTGTGCCAGGCAGTGCTTTTATGGTTAGTGAAGATGACACGACATATTCATTCAGAATCAATTTTTCCACCCCTACTGACGAACAGATTATCAAGGGATGCGAAATTCTTGGCAAGCTTTCAAAGGATATGTTTGGAGAATGATTAATTATGAATATGCAGATTGAATCAAGAGAAAAACTCATACAGATTTTTTTTGGTTTATGGCTCGGAAAAGGAAATACTGATCTGCACAGTATTTTTTCTGAAGACGTTGAATATACTGAGTGCTATGGTCCTGTCTATATGGGTATTGACCAGGTAGAGAGATGGTTCGTCAACTGGCAGAAAAAAGGGAAAGTATTTAGTTGGGATATCAAAAATATTATTCACCAAAATAATTTCTGTGTTGTTGAATGGAATTTTAATTATCAGTATGATGATACCAGAGATAACTTTGATGGCGTAACAATACTGGAATTTGATGAGAATGATAAGATAAAATCAGCAAAAGAATTTCAGTCCAAATCACAGCATTATTATCCATATATGGATTGATAGGCGAAATATGACGATGATTGTTTTACTAAAAAGCAATTAAAGATAAAAATAAGACATTGTGATTATATGATAGTTGTTAAACTTTGATTATTGAAATAGTATTTATTATTTTTAGGAGGCAAAAATGTTTGATCAAAACAAAAAGACAATATTCAGCGGAATTCAGCCTACGGGTACTTTTACCCTTGGTAATTATATAGGAGCAGTTCGCAACTGGGTAAAGCTTCAGGATGAATACAACTGCATTTACTCTATTGTTGATATGCACGCTATTACAGTTCGTCAGGACCCTGTAAAGCTGCGTCAGCAGACGCTTGATGCATACGCACTTATCCTTGCATGTGGAGTTGATCCTAATAAGAGTATAGCTTTTATTCAGAGTCACGTTAAAACTCACGCAGAAGCAAACTGGATATTATCATGTTCAACACAGTTCGGTGAGCTTTCCCGTATGACACAGTTTAAGGACAAAAGTGCAAAGCACGCTGATGATGTTAATGCTGGACTTTTCACATATCCAGTTCTTATGGCTGGCGATATTCTTTTATATAAAACTGATTTAGTTCCTGTAGGCGTTGACCAGAAGCAACACCTTGAGCTTGCAAGAGATGTTGCACAGCGTTTTAATCAACGTTATGGTGATCTATTCACTATTCCAGAGCCATATATTCCCGAAGTCGGAGCAAAGGTAATGTCACTTGCCGACCCGACAAAGAAGATGTCAAAGAGTGACGAGAACCAAAATGGCTGTATCTATATCCTTGATGATATTGATACAATAATTAGGAAGTTTAAGAGAGCAGTAACAGACAGCAACTCCGAGGTTTGTTATAAAGAGGGAAAAGACGGTATCAATAATCTTATGACTATTTTGTCAGTTGTCACTGGCGATAGCTTTGAAAAGATTACAAACGACTTTTCGGGAAAGGGTTATGGTGACTTCAAGCTTGCAGTAGGTGAAGCAGTAGCAGAGCACCTTCGCCCTGTACGTGAGAATTTCGCAAGAATTTCAGCAGATAAAGCATATCTCAAGGAATGTTATGCAAAGGGTGCATATGAGGCATTAAAGCTTTCCCAGAAGACTCTTTCAAAAGCATATAGAAAAGTTGGCTTTGTTGACTTTCCTTTGAAATAGGTGACTATATGAAAAAGTTTTTAATTCCTTTATTCTGGATATTAGGATTTCTAACGCTTTTTGTGCCAATGATAATAGCAAGTGCGGGTCATCCATTTGGAAAGATAGTATCAGCTGTTTTTGTATTTTTGGCTTTTACATTTTTTCTTATCGGTATACTTTTTAATGTTCTTCGTAACAAAGAAGAATTTGACAAATCACAGTTAATCACAAGAATAGTTTTAATAGCGGGCGTGTTTGTATTTAATTTAGTTAATTTAATCAAACGTCTTATATAGCGGGGAATTTCAATGCAGGCATCTGAATTTATTTCTTTTTTAGGAATAATAGAAAAACTAAAATGTAACACACGTCATTCGTGGACATCATCAGGCAGGCACGAAAGCGTAGCTGAGCATTCATGGCGACTTGCAGTAATTGCAATGTTATTGAAGGACGAGTTTTCCGACATCGATAGTGAAAAAGTCATAAAAATGTGTCTTGTACACGATTTTGGTGAAGCAATAACAGGCGACATACCTAGCTTTAATAAGAAAACCTCCGATGAAAAGAATGAGGATAAAGAAGTTGACAAAATTATAGACTTATTGCCTGAAAAACAAAGAAATGAAATTTCAGCTCTATTTTATGAAATGCGTGAGATGAAAACTATCGAGGCAAAGCTTTTTAAGGCACTTGATAAACTTGAGGCAGTTATTTCTCACAATGAGGCTGACCTAAGCACATGGATACCACTTGAATATGAGCTTAATCTTATTTATGGCGAAAATGAATGCAAGAATTTTGAGTATCTTGTGATTCTTAGGAGAATTTTAAAAGACATGTCGCTTAATAAGATTAGTGAAGAGAAAAATAAATAAACAAAAAGGGAAGATTTCATTGAAATCTTCCCTTTAATATTTTTGTATTAAACGTTAAATCTAAAAAGAACTATATCTCCATCCTGCATTACATATTCTTTGCCTTCAAGACGTACAAGCCCTTTTTCTTTTGCTGTGGTCATTGAGCCACAAGCCATAAGGTCATTATAAGCGACAATTTCAGCTCTGATAAATCCTTTTTCAAAGTCAGTGTGTATTTTTCCAGCACCCTGTGGAGCTTTTGTTCCTTTGGTAATTGTCCACGCACGAACCTCCTGAACACCGGCTGTAAGATATGATATAAGTCCAAGTAAAGCATAGCCTTCTTTTATAATTCTGTTAAGACCAGAAATTTTCAGACCAAGCTCTGACAAGAACATTTCCTTATCCTCGTCATCCATATCAGATATTTCAGCTTCAATCTGTGCACAAATAGGGAGTACGGCAGCATGTTCAGCTTTTGCAATTTCACAAACTGTTTTGTAATGCTTATTTGTTTCAATATTATTTTTAAAATCATCTTCACAAAGGTTTGCAGCATAAATTACAGGCTTGTTTGATAAAAGTGGGGTAGTCTTAATGATTTCTCTTTCATCATCAGTGTAATCAAAGCTTCTTGCTGGCTTTCCTTCTTCAAGGTGTGCTTTAAGCTTTTCAAGGAATTCAACCTCAGCAAGATATTTCTTATCTCCTTTTGCAAGCTTCTTGCTTCTGTCAATTCTTCTGTCGAGCAGTTCTATATCTGAAAAGATAAGCTCAAGATTAATTGTTTCAATATCTCTTGCAGGATTAATCTCACCGTCAACATGGATTATATCAATATCCTCAAAGCAACGTACAACGTGAACGATTGCGTCAACCTCACGGATGTTGGCAAGGAACTTATTGCCCAATCCTTCACCCTTTGAAGCACCCTTTACAAGTCCTGCAATATCAACGAATTCAAGTGTAGCAGGAGTAAATTTTTCAGGATTGTACATTTTAGCAAGCTCATTAAGTCTTTCATCAGGAACAGATACTACACCGACATTAGGTTCAATAGTACAGAATGGATAGTTTGCTGACTGTGCTCCTGCATTTGTAAGAGCATTGAAAAGTGTACTTTTTCCTACATTAGGAAGTCCGACCATACCAAGTTTCATTATTAAAATGTCCTTTCATTTAAGAAAAATATTATTCTTTAGATTCTTCTTTATCAAATTCTTTAGAAGCATTAGGTCCGTAA
>JAEWZG010000009.1 GCA_023395435.1 Bacillota bacterium | reverse complement strand
CTCATTCAGCAGAAGAAGAGGTTGCAAGAAATTATATTTGCTTTGGTGAGCCTGATGCTGTTATTGTGGTATGTGATGCAACCTGCCTTGAAAGAAACCTGAATCTTGTACTTCAAACAATGGAAATAACAAAAAAAGTTCTTGTTTGTATAAATCTTATGGACGAGGCAAAGAAAAAATACATTACAATAGACATTGAAGAAATTTCAAAAGAGCTTGGCGTTCCCGTAGTAGGAATTTCCGCAAGAAAGAAAAAAGACATGGATAGTCTTATGAACTCTCTTGAAACACTTTTTTCTGAGGATAAAAAAACAGAAGCTCTTACAGTAAAATATATATCGCAGATTGAAACTGCTATTAATAAAATAAAGCCTGCTATTGAAAATTATGTTACTGAAAAAATTAACTCTAGGTGGCTTTCACTTAAACTTCTTGATTATGATCATGCTCTCATTAACGAAGTCAATTCTTATCTTGGCTCAGATATTCTAAGTGATAATACTGTGAGCAATGCTGTCGACAGTGCAATAGATTATCTTAACAGAAATAACATCGGCTCAGAAGAACTAAAAAATAAGATAGTTTCCTGTCTTGTTATTACTGCAGAAGGAATATGCAGTGACACGGTTAAATTCAACAAAGATACATATAACAGTCGTGACAGAAAAATTGATAAGCTTCTTGCAAGTCGTATTATAGGCTATCCAATTATGGTTTTAGCTTTACTTATTATCTTTTGGATTACAATAACAGGAGCAAATTATCCTTCACAGCTTCTTTCAAACGGACTATTCTGGATTGAAGATAGACTAATTGATTTTGCAAAATATATTCATGCACCGAGATTCTTATACGAAATGCTTATTTTTGGAGTGTATAGGGTTCTCGCGTGGGTAGTATCCGTTATGCTACCACCTATGGCAATATTCTTTCCTCTTTTCACCTTGCTTGAAGATTCTGGCTTTCTTCCAAGAATTGCATTTAACCTTGATAAGCAGTTCAAAAAGTGTAACGCCTGTGGCAAGCAGGCACTGACCATGTGGGTGGTTGATAACTGGATTTTTTTATCACTACGCAGAAAACCTCCATCGCAAGTTAAACGTTGGAGGTTTTATAATTTACTAAGTATTTAATTGTTCTTTTCAAAATTCCAGGCATCTTTGCACATCTGAAGGATATCTTTTTTTGCTTCCCAGCCTAGAACATCCTTTGCCTTTTTTGTTGCTGCATAAAACTCCGCGATATCGCCTGCACGTCTTGCAACAACATCATATGGAATTTTTATGCTGTTCGCTTCCTCAAAAGCGTGAATAAGCTGGAAAACTGAAGTGCCCTTTCCTGTCCCAAGGTTATAAACATTAAATCCTTTTTCAAGATGGTTGATAGCAGCAACATGACCTTCCGCAAGATCAACAACATGAATATAATCTCGTACTCCAGTTCCGTCTACAGTAGGATAATCGTTACCAAACACTCTTAATTTCTCAAGTTCGCCTTTTGCAACTTTTGTTATATAAGGCATAAGATTATTCGGAATGCCATTTGGTGCCTCACCAATTAAGCCACTTTCGTGTGCGCCAATTGGATTAAAATATCTTAATGCTGATACGTAGAAATTTTCATTCGCATTAGCATAATCCTTCAATATTCGCTCAATCATTGCCTTTGTTTCACCGTAAGGGTTGGTAGTAGGCAATAACTTCATTGTTTCAACAAAAGGAATTTCATTGTTTCCATAAACTGTTGCTGACGAACTGAATACAAACTTATTGATTTTATATTTACTGCACATTTTTAGTAGTATCATTGTGCTTAAAAGATTGTTATAGTAATATTCCAAAGGTTTTTCAACAGATTCTCCGACAGCTTTTAAACCCGCAAAATGAATTATTCCATCAATATTATTTTCAGAAAATACAGATTCAATCTCTTTTTCTATTGTAACATCAGCTTTATAAAACTTAACAGGCTTGCCTGTTATTTTTTCAATATTATAAACTGCTTCGATTTTACTGTTACAAAGATTATCTGCTATTAATACTGTGTGACCAGCTTGAAGCAAGGAAACACAGGTATGTGAGCCGATAAAACCTGCACCACCTGTTACGAGTATATTCATGATAAATGTCCTTTCAAAACAAAGTATACCTTAAAACATACTGAAATTTTTAAATACCTTTATAGCAACAGCTGTAAAGGTATTTGTATTTATTATTTATTATCTTTGTTTTCAATTTGATTTTTAACACTTTTGTCAAAGCCTTCAGTGCTTTCTTTCATAAACAAAATTTTGACAGTTGAAAGAATAAGCTTTAAATCGAGCAACAAGGAGTAGTGCTGGATATACATTAAATCAAGCCTCAGCTTATCATAAGCTGTTGTATTATATTTACCATAAACCTGAGCGTAACCTGTCAGACCGCCTTTAACTTTTAGTCTAAACTTAAATTCAGGAATTTCCTTACTAAATTCTTCAACATGCTCGACTCTTTCTGGACGAGGTCCAACGATACTCATATCACCAATAAGTATGTTGATAATCTGTGGAAGTTCATCTAATC
The DNA here is from genome assembly GCA_023395435.1 of Bacillota bacterium. Classification (GTDB taxonomy): domain Bacteria; phylum Bacillota; class Clostridia; order Oscillospirales; family Ruminococcaceae; genus SZUA-444. The sequence goes on along the minus strand of JAEWZG010000009.1, from coordinate 21,927 downwards.
TGATTGCACGGATTATTCTACCAACTGGTGTTATTCTTGGATCATGGTCCGTTGCAGGAATTGATTTATTATCTTTTTCCGCATCTACAATCATACTTCTAAATTTCAATATATCAAAAACCTTACCATTAATAGTAGTACGTTTCTGTTTATAAAATACAGGGCCTTTGTCATACAACTTAATCGACAATGCAATAATAATCATAAACGGTGAGAAAATAATAAGGGCGATTAAAGATAGAATAACATCAGTAATTCTCTTCCAGAAGCTCTGCCATAAATTAAGTCCAGTATTTCTACAAAGCAAAATAGGTGTATCAAATAGGTCAATATTTTCTGCACTTCTAACGATAATATCTGATATTTTAGGTGTAACATATGTTCTAATTGAATTTTCATAGCAGAATTTCAGAATGTCATTCCTGATTTTACTTGGAACGTCACAAATTACTACACCATCAAACTGTGGTATTGTTTCAACTATCGCATCTAGTCCTGAATCAATATTTAAAGAATAGCAGATTCTATATTTATCATATCTTTGACTCATCTTGTAAACAAGCTCTGTTGCAAGTGAACTTCCATAAATTATAATAAGTCTTCTAGGAGGATATAGTTTTGAATATATAAATGATGCAAGTAAAGTCCATGTGGCAGCAAAAATAAAATCAACAAGCGTAAGTATTAGCAATGGATTTACTGCAACGAGTTTTCTTGAAATAAGGCTTATCTGAAAATATGTAATAAAATTTACAGATAATATTGTCAAAGCCTGTGAATACAAAATATTTTGTTTTTTAAGGTAACCGAATTTTAGTGCCTCAAAAACCCTTAAAAAAATAATAAGAATCGCACAGTATAATGCAATAGTCAACCAGTTACCTCTCTTCTGGAATTTGAACAAGCCCATGCTTTCATTATAATAGTTATACCATGTATAAGTATAGGTCACTGTAAGAACAAGAAATAAAATAACAGAAAATAGAGAAACTATTATTTTTTTCATCCCGACTTTAGTATCCATAGTTTTACCTTCCATTACATTTAATATAAAGTATGATAACATACTTTATTATAAAATGCAAACCACATTCACTAATAAATATAGTTTCAAATATAAAAAAGTATTAAAAAAAATAAGCATTTAAAAAATATCCATAAGGGAGAACGATGTTTTATAGTATTAAACGGACCTTCAATTAACAAGCTTGATTTGACAAAGCTGAAAAATGAATATACATTCTGTAGCAACTATTTTTATCTTTTTGACCATATTGAGAGTATTAATCCGAACTACTACTGCATTTGCGATTCAGCAACATTCTCTGACGATAGAATAGAAAAAGTACATGATATATTCAATCAATGTGATTCTGAGACGTTTATTTTAAATAAGAATGCTCTTGACAAGCTATCAGAGGAAGAAAAGAGAAAGTCATTTTTCGTATGTGGTATGCACATGCCTTCACTTTTCAAAATAAGAAATAATCTTGCTGGCGTTTCATCATCCTTTACAAATGTTAGTATGTTTTGTATTCTCTGCGCTTCCTATATGGGATTTGAAAATATATATATTCTTGGAAACGACTTTGCGCCTGGGGCAGGCTTGACTCATTGTTACGGGAACCTTGAACTTGAAAAGGAAACAAATGAAGTTTACAGAAAAAAGAACAGAGTGAACCTTTGCACTTTTTACTGGAGTTATTATCTTGCACATGCACAAAGTTTTTATACAAAAAAATTTGTACAGAAGCAACATGTTAACATTTTTAACGTCAATCCTGAAAGTTATGTAAAAGCATATGACTTTGCTGATTATGACAGTTTATTTAAAACAGACGATATAAAACATCTAAACTATAGCTTAAAAGAACAAATTTACGATTTTGTGCCAACGTTTATTATATCTATATTAATGTACATTATCGTCTTTGTTTTACTTTATGTTTTAAAAAATGTGAATATTTATATTGTATCATTAGCTGGAGTAATTACAGGAGTTACTGTTTATGTAGGTCTTTGCAGACTATTAAAAATTAAAGAAATGAAAGAAGCAATAAGCTTTATAAAGCAGTATTTTAAGCGATAATTATCTAAAACAATGTGATGAAAGCTTATGTCGCAGAATTAAATATTATCAGAAAGCACGGGAATTTCCCGTGCTTGTTTTGTTTATAAATGAAAATAATTAAAATGTAGAACCAGAAAACTATCAATTTTCTGGTTTTTTAAAAAATAGAAACAACTGTGCACTTAGTCTTTTATCATACTCTATCAACAGCTTTCATAAAATTCTATATAGATTTTATGAAAGGGTGAGCGCAATGCAAGATAATGAAGATAAATATGATATAACAATTGAGTATAACAATGAGTTGACAGTGGAAGATATTCTCCTAGACATGATGCTAAACTGTAATGAAGATGTGAGTAAATCAGAAGAATAATATATTAAATGGAGGATATATGACTAATAATAATTCTATTGAAAAGATTAAGTATAGTGCTGCACTATATATGAGATTATCAAAAGATGATGACGGAGTATCTGAAAGTTCAAGTATAACAACTCAACGCAAAATGCTACGTACATATGCAATGGAGAACGGCTTTGAAGTTTTTGATGAATATATTGATGATGGAGTTTCCGGCACAACCTTTAACCGTGCTGGATTCAAAAGGATGCTTTGCGATATAGAAGCTAAGAAAATTAATCTTGTTATTACAAAGGATTTATCCCGACTTGGACGTGAATACATTCAGGCTGGTCAATATACCGAAATATACTTCCCTGAAAAAAAGGTTCGCTACATTGCTATAAATGACGGTTATGATTCAGATAGCCAATATACTGATATTGCTCCATTCAAGAATGTCATCAACGAAATGTACGCAAGAGATATCAGCAAAAAAATCCGTTCCGCTTTTATAACTCACATGCAAAATGGTGATTTTATCGGTGCTTTTGCTCCATATGGTTATAAGCGTAACATTGAAAACAAATATCAGCTTATTATTGACTTCCCATCTGCTGAAATTGTCAGAGAGATTTTTTTTAAAGCTTCACAAGGGATCACACCCATTGAGATTGCACGCTCACTTAATGCCCGTAAAATAATCACTCCGTCAATGTATAGGTGTGAAAAATACTCTACACTTAATATTCAAAATTATTCAAAGAGAAAGGAATGGACATCCTCAACAATTACAAAAATTCTCCACAATGTCGTTTACATAGGGCATATGGCTCAAGGCAAGACAACAAAGATTTCTTTTAAAAGTAAAACATCTGTTTCAAATAAAAAGGATGACTGGTTTCTTGTCAGGGATACTCACGAGCCGATAGTCAGTGAAGAAATCTTCAATATTGCTTCAAAAAGAAGTCAGCTTCGAAGATGTGAACAAAATAATCTATTTCACAATATCTTTTCTGGAATTGTACGGTGTGCTGACTGTGGGCGTAATATGTCAACTTCAAAAAGTAGAAAAAAAGGCACACGATATAATCTTGTGTGCGGTGGGTATAAGCTATATGGGAAGAATGAATGCACTAACCATTTCATTGATTATGATATTTTATACACAACTATAATAAATGAGGTAAAAAAACAGCTAAATATTTCAAGTGATACAAAAGAAAAAATCATCAATAACGCACAGGAACACTTTTCAATACAGCCATCATTAAACAATAACATAAAAGATATTTCTCATCTTAAAAAAAGACTAAGTGACATAGATTCAATCATTGGAAAGCTTTATGAAGATTATGCCACAAACATTATTACCGCTGAGAGATTTCAAAAGTTTATGGAGAAATATGAACTTGAAAGCTCATATATAAATCAACAGTTACAAAACAAAAATAAAAAGGCTAAAAAGGATTCTGAATTTACATCCTTAAAACTTAAGCAGATCCTTGAAAATTACATTGATATTAAAGAACTTTCACAAGATATTATTTTTAGATTTATCGACCATATTGAAATATGTCAGGGTGAATATGTTAAGGCTAAAAACGGCAGATATAAAAAACAAAGAATTAAAATTATTTTTCGCTTTAAAAAACCAGATATCAACCAAGGGTGTCGATGGGATTTGGATGCAATGCTGCCGGAATAATCGGTTGCAGAATCATCGATTCCCCTCGTGAACGGCTTATTGCAATGATTACAAACAATTTTGTTCCTTGTAACGGAAGGTTCCCGACACTTATAGCCATTCTCACAATGTTCTTTATAAGTGGAATTGCGGCACAGTTTACATCACTTGTATCTGCGTGCCTTCTTACTCTCGTAATTCTCCTTGGTGTTTTTATGACCTTTACTGTATCAAAGCTTTTATCTAAAACAATACTTAAGGGAATGCCTTCTTCGTTCACACTTGAGCTACCTCCATACAGAAAGCCACAAATTTTAAAGGTCCTTGTACGTTCAATCTTTGACAGAACTCTTTTTGTTCTTGGAAGAGCTGTTACTGTGGCGGCACCAGCTGGGCTTGTTATATGGCTTATGGCAAACATACACATAGGCGACGCAACGCTACTTATTCATTGTGCTAACTTCCTTGATCCTTTTGCTAATTTAATGGGACTTGATGGAGTAATACTTCTTGCTTTCATCCTCGGCTTCCCTGCCAACGAAATTGTCATACCAATAATTATTATGGCTTATATGGCAACAGGAAAAATCATTGAGCTTGATAATTTAAGCCAGTTAAAAAAGCTCCTCGTTGACAATGGCTGGACATGGATAACTGCAATATCAGTAATGCTTTTTTCACTTATGCACTGGCCTTGCTCGACAACGTGTCTTACTATAAAGAAAGAAACTCAAAGCCTGAAATGGACTGCTGTATCATTCCTTGTTCCGACAATTTGCGGAATAGTAATATGTACTGTATTCACAACAATAGCAAGATTATTTGTTTAATCCCCTATATAATAAAGCCGTACTTAAAATAGTGCGGCTTTTCATTTACAAATTACTTGTTTTGTGGTAATATGTACCTATAATATACTTTGAAATTTGGAGGTGATTCGTGATTGGATATTATTTTGGTATTTATGGTTCTTTGTGCACTTGTTTTTACCCCATTGTTTATAATTTTCGCTGTAAATAATTCAAAACTAAAAAAGTCAATCCAAAAATATAATCATGAGCTTGACCGCCTTTTTAAAACTGGAAAGATCTCGCAGGATGAGTACAGAAATTGTATAAGCTATATAAATGATCCAAATGCAATAAATACATATAACAGACCACCGGTTAACCCTTATATGTATCCTCCATACTCTCAACATCCACCAGTGTATCCAAATCAGCAACAGGGCTATCGCCCTCCAATTAATCCACAACAAATGCGACAACCTATGCAACAACCATTTCAGCAGAATATTCCGCCAATTTCAAATCCAAATATCCCACCTGTTATGCAACCACAGTACCAACAGGCTCCTCCACGACCTGTTCAGCCAATACCACCACAACAAGCTTTTGCGCCCCCTCCATACAGACCAATACAACCTCAGAATCCTGTTACTTCTGTATCAAATGAATCCATAAAGACAAGCATTATACTTGTTCTTGGGGTTGTGTTTGTTGTTCTTGCCGGTATTATTTTCTCAACAACAACTTGGGAGTTATTACCTGATATTGCTAAAACAATAATAGTATTTTCTATATCTGCTTTATTTTTCTGCGTTTCTGTGCTTGCAGAAAGGGTAATTCATCTTAATAAAACCTCAACAGCGTTTTATATTCTAGGTAGTATATTTTTACCGCTTACTATAATATGCGCAGGTTATTTCGACCTTCTCGGTGGCTGGATGTCACTGTCAGGGGAAGGCAGACCTATACTACTGATGACAGCATTTGCTACTCTTGGAATAACAAGCTATATCGGCTCAATAAAATATTGTATTGCTTTTTTCTCATGGACTTTTTTAACTTGCATTACAGCAACCTTCCTGTGCATATTAAACCAGTTTAATATGCCTGGTGATATTTTTGCGATATGCATCGCTGTTTACTCAACAGTATTTATACTTGTTATCGATTTTTCTGAAATTACGGAAGGCAATAGTCATTATTCAAAAAAATTAAAACTATTTACTGTTATAAATACAGGAGTCCTCAGTCTTATTTCACTGCTTATTACAACTGAAGGAATAGTATCACTTATTCCGCTTGCTATCTTCTCTTTTGTATTTTTGAACCCGCTGTTTATTCATTCTAAGCACAGCTTCGGAGTATATCCATATGCTGTACTATTGTTTGTCGGACTGTATAAACTTGTTAGTCCTGATAGTATTTCTGATTTCTTATTACCGTTTGTAGGATTGGCATTACTTTCTACAGTTTTGACTATTACTAATGTTATAAAGGACCCTGTTAAGATTATTCTGAAATATGTTTCTCTTGTAACTGTTCCTTTTATTTTTCTTTTTTCAACCAGTATATTTATCTTTTCAGCAAAATGGAGTATTACAACACTTATTCTGATAGCTATACTTATTGCAGATATGAGTTGGCACGCATTCAGGGATAAAATTCGACTCGCTCTTTATGGTCAGACTGTTCTTGTATTTATTTTATTACAAGGATTGTCGTCATATTTCTCTCCACATTCACCGGGAAAGCTTGTATTGTTCACGTCACTTACGCTTGTAGCATTGCTTGTCTATAGATCTACTCCGAAAATTAGAACGCTTGCTTCTAATTTAATATTCGGACTAACTGGGCTTGTCTGCTGGTATATTTCTATAAATCAGATTGCAGCTGCTGATATAGCAACAGCATCATTAATATGTATAATTATCTTTGCTATTGCATCATTGATTCTTGCAACCGATAAAAACAAAGTTCTCTCAATATTATTTAGCTGTGTTGTTTCAGTTGTACCGATACTTATAGCAATTTCAGCATATCAGCGTGTAAGTATTGATTTCAATGATATAACAAGCTTTTCTCTATGCTTCTTCCCTTGTGCTTTAATTTTAGGAGCATTAGCTGTGCTATCGTCCTTATTTAAAAAAGATAGTATTACCTTAAAGAATATTTTACTTCCATCATTTATATCTTCACTTTCTTTTATTAGCATATTATTTATCCGCGAGCTTATAGTGGACACTCGCCGTATGCCTTATATGTGGATAGCTGTGATAATTATCGCCTTCAAGTCTTTTGAAATAAGAAACAACTTGAATAAAACAGCTTTTGTCATAAGTACTGTTTCTTTATTAGCAACAACAGCACTTGCTATTATAATATCTATTCTCAATTATGACATTAGTGTTATTAATGCTTGGGTTATCGTTTCATTACTTCCACTGATAATATTTGCGCTTTACCTTATTGCGAAGAAATATATGGGTAAGAATTTTTATTCTCTTGCTATTTTCAGTTCATATTCCATAGCAATTCTTAGTTTTGTTATTCTATTGATTAATTATAACAATGAGAACGCAATAGGATATTATCTGTTTGTAATTGCTATGTCATTAGCGTCTTACTCTGCATTCAGCTTTGTAAGAATAAATTTAATCAGATTTCTCCCATTGCTTTATCTACCATTTGCTATAAAACGAGCATGTATGTGCTTCACAGATAGATACTTTATTATAATGTCTATACTCGTATTATGTTTCTTAGCATTTTTAGTATCAGGAAGATTGATTCACAAGTCATTTATATTAAAACAGAATGTTGCTGAATCCCTTGACTGGCTCACAATCACAAGCTTTATATTTGTATTTTTGCTCCCGTATAATGAGCATTTTGCATTCTTTGTATTTATATTGTCAGCAATTTATATTATGGGTTACTTTAGAAGAGGACTTAAATCTGAAACAGATAAACTTTTAATACTTTTTACGAGTATATGTTTATCAATAGCCTTCTGGGCACAAAAATTCTTTGAAATTCCTGATATTATCGAGTCAGAGGTATTCTTGATACCTATTGCAATCCTTTGTGCAGTAATTATATTGCTCTGGAAAGATAAAAGGGAACTCACCTGGAACATTGCTTTCATTACTGCATTGCTTTCAGTTATTTATCTTGGATTAGCTGCAATTATTTCAGAAGAACTTATTGATGCTTTGATTATACTCTGCCTTATGATGATAGTACTTTTTATATCCTTCACAAATAAAAGTATGCGATGGTTTTTGCTGTCAGCCTGTACGTTGATTTTCCTGACGTTTTACCTCACAAGAAACTTCTGGATTGAAATTCAATGGTGGGTTTACCTTCTTACCGCTGGTATTATTCTACTTTGTATGGCAGCAGCCAACGAGCGAAGGAAACAAAAAGGAATAACCAAGTGGAAATTCAAGTTGTTTGATTACTTTAAGAAATAGCAAAAAGGCAACCTTATCGGTTGCCTTTTATTATTTACTTTTTATTTTTCTTTTTTCTTTGCATGAATATTATCAATACTATTCCAACGATAAACACACTTCCGGCGATAAATATGTATGCTTTATATTCTTCATTCTTTTCTGTGGTGCTTGGTTTCTTTTCATCAGTTGTTGATGAGTCCTGACTGTCTGGTGTGCTATCAACAACAGAACTTTCCTCAGGCTTTTTTTCTTCCTCCAGCTTTATATTTTCCATAAAATCATTCAGACCAGTGTCTGGTCCAACAGTTGTGCGATATAAGCCGAATGCCTGACAATCGTAAACTCCAGGAGTCTTTTTCACCGAATACCATTGCTGTTGCGAAGAATGATATGAGAACCCAATAACGGCCATTTCATATGCTGTCTTACCATTAAACTTATTCAAAGGAATATCCCAGTTCATTTTCACCTTGTTTTCGCCATAAAGGTGAAGATATGTTTTAGGAACGTCCCAAACGCCGTATTTCTGTGCGGATTCAGGAGATATTGAGCTGTCATTTGATTTTGTCAGAGCTTCTGCCAAGGCATTTGCATTTATCATATGTCCGCCGTGTCCGTACTCGCCTTTTAAATCATGCCCAATAATGACCTCAGGTTTAAATCTTCTTATAAGTTCAATATTATAATTAATTATTTTATCATAATTGTATACCTTTTTTGCATGGACAAGTGAGGTAGAATAAATATCCGAAAACGCACCCATAACTGGATATGCTGTAAGCCCGCACGCCCACAGGGCATTTAATGCTTCGTGAGGACGATAAGGCTCGCCCCAATGATACGTCATATATGCAACTTGAACCTTTAATCCCTTTTCACCAGAATAATAAGGAATTGTTCCACCAAAGAAGATAAGCTCATCATCAGCGTGTGTTGGCATTAAGAGCATATCTGCATTTTCATAAGGAGGATCCCACTTCTGTACCCAATCAGGTGTCTGATTACTTGTGAAAGTATAGACATCACAAAGAATAACACTGTCTGATTTTGTAGTAATAGTAACTTCATTTGTCAAATTCGGTAAGTCTATGTATTCATGTATAAAATCATTTATTCCATAAGTCTGGTCAACACCATTAATGGTCAATATCCATTCGCCAGGTGGCTTATCCCATATAATATATATACTTGAAAACTGCTGTGTATTTGATATTGTTATTTTGGCCCCAGCTTTAAGTGTAAGCTTTGTTGTGCGTTTTTCATCAGACAAAAGCTTTCCGTTAGCATTGTTTGATAATTTTACCGTATTTGTTTTGGTCAGATCCTGAGCTGTTGTAGTTGTCGAAAGTGCAGAAACGCTGCATAACGTAAGCATAACACACAGGCATATAATAAAACTAATTATTTTCTTCATATTGTCCTCCGGTAGTTTGGTAATACTATCATAGCATTTATGTTTTATTTTGTAAATAATAAACGCCTGCAAAAACGCAGGCGTTTGTTCATTTGTCTAATTTAATTTATTCAGTTTTGAAATTATATAGTCGTAATTTCCGCGCTTATGTGGGAGCATGCACTCCGAGCAATCCTTGATTTTGTTTTCAAGAACAGAGTAGTTTCCGCCACAATCTACAATAGGATACAACGGGCAATAGCAGAACAGACAGTTAAAATTATCTGAATTATCAGTCATGTGACAAGGAAAATACTCGCATTCCTTATGAGAAAAAAATTTATACTCATAACCCATCTTATCACCCTGTTTCATTGCTTTTATTTTAATAACCTGCTCTTTATAAAATAATCTTTTATAAAAAATCTTAACTTGCCTTTAAGCTCAATTCTTTCTTTTACAAGAGTATCACAGAAAGAGCAAATATATTCAAGCTGCTTATCAGTAATACTATGACCACCATATCGGATCCTCATGAAAGCCTTAACAATAGTCTGAATATCCATTTCCTTGGTGTTATACTCTTTTGAAATTCTCTGAGCAAACTGCTGGATAGTTTCCGCCTCATGCGGAGAATATCCGTTAAGTTCAAGCAACTTCATCATATACAAAAACATCTGCATATAATTTTCATTGCAGCTGCCTCTTGAATACTTCTTTCTAAAGCGCTTCATTACAACAAAATACGAAGCTACAATAAATATAATAAGAAGAAAAACTATAGCAACACATATAATTATTATTGCAGCCATAATATCAGAGTTATTTTTCTTACCTCTATTCATAATCTCGTTAATCTTTTTATTATCTATATCAAGATTATTTTCATTTTCCGATTCATCAGGTTCCACCGTCGCCTCATCGTTTCGAGGATATCTTTTATCAGTGAAAGAAGACGTAGGTTCGAATGGCACCCAACCTATTCCTTCTATATAACCCTCCACCCAGGCATGAGCTGAGCTATTTTTTGCTTCATATGTAAATGCACTGTAATCCGCTTGGCACATAAAGCCCTGAACGTATCTTGTTGGAATACCTACACATCTTGCAAGAATAGCCATTGATGTTGCATAGTATGTGCAATAACCCTTCTGAGACTCAAAAAGGAAGTAATCAACTAACTCCTTACCCTTCGGAGTTTTGCCAGGAGTGGTTGTATATGTATATTTTGATGATAAATAATACTCTATTGCTTTTAGCTTATCATAATCATTAGTATAATTTGCTGTAAGAGTCTTTGCAAGCTCCTTTACTCTTTCTGAAATACTGTCAGGAACATTTGTATATGATGAGTATATATCATTTCTTCTTTCTTTTAATACTCCTTCAGGATTATCTGTTAATACTAATAATTTTCGTGAAGAAGAATATTTATCGTTATTGTCTTCATTATACTTGTAGCCTGCCTGATCATGGACAAGTTTTGCAAATTCTGAGTTTGAATATCTTACATCATAATAATCAACGCTATAACTTGTCGGATAACCCTTTGACTTATTAAAGTGCAGCTCATCACCAACAGCTTTAAATTTATCGGTTGAAGTAATTAAATTGCTTTTAATCGGGAAAAACATAGTTTTTGTATGTATACCATCATAGCTTATTGTAATCTTTCTAATATCAATTAGCTTTGTTGAATCAACCTTATCTCCACTTCTATTAATTGCATAAATCAATTCATCTGAGTCAAGAGCTGATTCCATAATTTTTGTTGATTTATTTCTGTCGGATGTCCACTTGTTCTTCTCATAATTATTCATAATAGAGCCAGTGATATAAAGAGCTTTTGTTGGTTCAAAATTGGTTTCAATATTTAATGCTCTATCATTTGATATTACAGCCAAATCCCCGCCAATGTTGCCATCCCCAGAATAGCTAACCATTTTTAATGAGTAATAATCATCCTTACCCATAAAATTGACCTTAAAATCATTTATTGTATTATTAATTTTTATGTACATACTCTTATATGCTCTTTTTACAAAGCCCCATTGAAAAGGTGTTTGCTGTGATGGGAAAATTGAAACACACAAACCAAATACAACAATAAAAGGAATAAGCCGTTGGCTTATTTTCTGCGCTCTATTATTGTTATCCTGTTCATTTTGTGTAAATGCTCTTTCTATAATTACAAACAATATATAGGCAACAGTACAAAAAATCTGAAGATTAGAAATACCAATATTCAATACAGCCATTGTAATAGTGCCCGCTCCAAATAAAATGGCAACAGCAAATCTTGTCAAGAATTTTTTTTGTAGCATAAACGCTATTACTGAAACAATAACGGTAATAAAAAACATCAGCACGACATAAAAAGATTCGAGTGCTTCTTCCCTATCCATATAGTTAACAAAAATCCAATTAAAGAACTTGCCAAGATAACCTATTACCGAAACATTAAACCTGAATAGAAGAAAAACCACAAGTATAATTGCTGCGACAAGAGATAAGTACATTACAAGCTTTTTTCGGAATAGGATTATAACCTTTACTATGACAGCCTCAGAAATAATAAAAAGCAACAGTACAAATGAGCTCACATTAAACTCAAAAATACTGATTATTGAGCCTGCTACAATATATATCATCAGTAAAGCAGTCATAAAGGTATATGAAAGACTGTCTAATAATTTATTAATTTTCATATCAAGCTCCTAAGTCTTATTGAGAACCTGGTCAATTTCATCGTTGAGGTCAATTTGTATTGTGTTTACCTTTGGATTAAGATTATATTTCTCAGAATCAAATTTATCGCATACATTGAGAAGTGTTACAGTACTGTACGCCTGAATTAGCATGGCACAGACATTGCACATATCATCAGTAAAATTACAGGTTGCAACCATAGTAAAGACCTGAGAATTAAAATACGATGGTATTGCCCTTATAATTTCAGAAAGAGCAACAGATGAACTGAATTTTATATCAACACAGCGATTATAGAATAAATCAAAATCAGCTTTGTTTTTAATAACAATGTTTTTTAGTTCTCCATCAAAATATATTATGCGCAACGGTTCTTTTATCTTAACATAGTACTTTGCAATTGAAAGTACAGTTTCAAGAACCTTATCTTCAACAGCAAGCTTTCTTGCATCCTTTTCCTTGCTTTTACTAAGGTCAAGGATCATTACAGCCTCTGTCCTAAGTTCATCTGAATATTTTCTTGACATAAGCTCATGCCTTTTTGCTGATGTCTTCCAGTGAATAATTCTCATAGAATCGCCTGATATATATTTTCGCATATCAATATCAAGATAATCCTGCTTCTGTGGTGGTGCACAGGAAATATTCTTCACATCATTGATTTCAGGAATAAATGATGGATTATTAATATCAACCACTCTTGGAAAAACACGCATATTTATAACAGTAAGTGTTGGATAGCTTATTCTGAATACCTTTAAAAAGTCGGTTACAGTAACTGAATGTACTCCGACCTTGTATTCGCCACGGAACTTACAGCAAAGCGTTGTGCTTTTACTGATTTTTTCACCTGGCAAAAGACAGTATTCTTCATCTGGATCAACATCGTCAACTGTCGCAACATCCGACTTGAAGGCAACTCTGATATTCGTAAAGGTAACATAATCTTCATTTGCAAGGATAAAATTGAAAGGTATTCTTTCACCCTTTACTACAGTTTTTCTCTCAATATTTTGATAAACCTTGAAATGAAGATATACATAATATGTATACCCGAAAAGTACTGCTGGGAACAATAAAGCAAACCATAGAATTGCATATGAAGTTGATGTTCCATTAAAGCTTATAAAGACTATTGATCCGATTATAGATAAAATCAGAATGATTCTGTTTCTCTTCATGGCTATTTACCGGCACACTCTAATACAGGAACTTTTGTATTTTTAATAATATTTTCAATAATTGACTCTTCTGTGATATTTGCTATCTTAGCACTTGTGGAAAGAACAATTCGATGAGATAATACAAATGGTGCAAGATACTGGATATCATCAGGAATTACATAATCTCGCCCGTCAATGAAAGCTGATGCCTGTGCTGCTCTTATAAGTGCAATTGTTGCACGTGGGCTCGCGCCAAGACTGATGTTTTCATTATCACGGGTTGCACTTGTTATTGCTACCGCATAATCATTTATATCCTTGCAAACACTGACTTTTTTGACTTCATCCTGCATTTTTATAACATCTTCTTTTGTTGCAACTGCCTTTAGATTTTCGTTTGAAATACCCTTGAGCATATCTGAAAGCATTATACTTTCATCATTTGAAGAAGGATATCCAATGGAAAGCCTTAACATAAAACGGTCAAGCTGTGCTTCTGGTAATATGTATGTTCCGAGGAAATCAGAGGGATTTTGTGTTGCGATAACCATAAACGGTCTTTCAAGAGGCATTGTTTTTGAATCAACAGTAACCTGACGCTCCTGCATTACTTCAAGAAGACAGGCTTGTGTTTTTGGCGAAGTTCTGTTTATTTCGTCAGCAAGAATGATGTTCTTCATAACAGCACCAGGCACAAAATCAAACTCACCTGTTTTCATGTTGTATATTGAGCAGCCGGTAACATCACTTGGCAGTGTATCAGGAGTAAACTGAATTCTTGAAAAACTGCAGTCTATGCTTTTTGCAATGGCATTCGCTAATGTAGTCTTCCCGACTCCAGGTACATCCTCTAAAAGCAGGTGACCTTCCGCAAGAAGTACTGTAAGAGTGAGCTTTACAACTTCTGATTTGCCTTTTATAACTGTATTGATATTTTCTTTTATTAACTGTGCATTTCTGTTATTCATTTAAATATCCCCGCTTCCAAAATAATTATTTAAATTCAATGTTCATAAACCCTAAATTGTTAATATGTCAATTTTTTTACAACTAAAGTAATTATAATAAATATTTGAAATACATGCAACTATTTAAAGTTTTTTTGTTTAATTATTACATTATTTATTGTCGTTTTTAGCAATGTTACCATAGAAAATACCGCTTTTTACATGCTTGACAATTATAAATACAAATTATATAATTATACATATAACGATTGTTATTTTTAAATTATGATAATAAATATAAATGAGGTGCTTTATGCCACCAAAACAAAAATACACACAAAAAAGTATTCTCGATGCAGCTTTTGAAATACTGTGCATTAATGGAATAGATGCAGTAGGTTCAAGACAAATTGCTGATAAACTTAATTGTTCAACGCAGCCTATTTTTAGCTATTTTAAAGATATGGAAGACTTAAAATATGCTTTAATAAGTAAAGCAAAAGGCCTATACAGTTCTTATGTCCATAACGGGCTTAAATATGAAACGCCGTTTAAAGGTGTTGGTTTGGAATATATTAATTTCGCAAAAAATGAACCCGAGGTTTTTAAACTTCTTTTTATGTCTGCTAAAAAGAACACTCTGGATTCTTTACTAGACTTTGATGATAATAAGAAAATTATCATCAAATCGCTAATGGAACATTCTGGACTTGATGTTG
This sequence comes from Bacillota bacterium, assembly GCA_023395435.1. GTDB lineage: Bacteria > Bacillota > Clostridia > Oscillospirales > Ruminococcaceae > SZUA-444. Next base: position 6,652 of record JAEWZG010000009.1, on the reverse strand, counting down.
AAAACGCAGAGAAGCTTTGTCTTAATATATGGCTGTACACGCATGGTATAGCTGTTATGTCTGCTACTGACACTATTTCATTCACAGAAGAAGAAATTAGCAATCTTCTTGCTGATGCATATATTGGTTTTTTAATGAAAATAAAGAATGATATTCATAACAAAATATAAGCCCTCAATGGATATGATTTGTTTAGTCCGCAGAAAATATTTTCTGCGGACTTTTATTTGTATACTGAGTTAACATTGCATTTTTTTGTAAATAAGTATATAATAATATAACTAACCCTTAAGGTGAGATCTTATGAAAACAAATTATCAATTATTATTAAATTCAACAATAAAATCACTTGAAAATCGGGACATAACCCCTACCCTTCTGCTTCACAGCTGTTGTGCTCCCTGTTCAAGCTATGTCCTTGAATATCTTTCACAGTATTTTGAAATAACAGTTTTTTATTATAACCCTAATATATATCCGCCACGGGAATATGACAAGAGAGTTGCTGAACAGAAAGGACTCATTCAAAGGCTTGAAGCAAAGCATAAAATATCCTTCATTGAAGGTGATTACAAGCCGGAGATTTTCTTTGATATGGCAAAGGGACTTGAAGATGAACCAGAAGGCGGAGAGAGATGCTTTCGTTGTTATGAATTGCGACTTCGTGAAGCTGCAATAATAGCAAAAGAAAAGCATTTTGAATATTTTACTACTACCCTTTCTGTGAGTCCAAATAAAAATTCAGAAAATCTTAACTGTATCGGGCGTGAACTTGAAGGAGAATTCAAAGTAAAGTATTTGTATTCAGATTTTAAGAAGAATAATGGTTACAAGCGCTCAATTGAGCTTTCGCATATATATAATCTATACAGACAGAATTATTGTGGCTGTGTTTATTCAAAAGCACAGGAAGAACAGAAAAAAGCAGAACAGGAGTAATCTATGGAAATTTCAAATTTATTTATAGACAGGACAGTTTTTTCTTTTGAGGTTTTCCCACCTAAAAAAACAAGTCCTATTGAAACAATATATAAAACGCTTGACGGTCTTAAGGACTTAAAGCCTGATTTTATAAGTGTCACATATGGTGCGGGCGGAAATACTGCTGATTCATCAACCTGTGATATTGCTTCTATTATCAAGAATAAATATAACATAGAGGCTCTTGCTCACCTAACATGTGTAAATTCATCAAGAGATGATATTGATATAATTCTTAAGCGATTAAAAGAAAATAATATTGATAATATTCTTGCTCTACGAGGGGATATTAATCCTAATATGCCACCAAAAGATGATTTCAAATATGCAAGTGAATTAATATCATATATTAAGGAAAAAGACGGTTTTAATCTTTCGGGAGCTTGTTATCCTGAGGTTCACCTTGAAGCAAAGGATATGATTGAAGATATACATAACCTAAAGAAAAAGGTTGACGCTGGTGCAAGTCATCTCGTATCACAGCTGTTTTTTGATAACAATGCGTTCTATTCATTTATTGAAAAAGCAAGAATTGCTAGTATAACTGTTCCTATTGAAGCAGGTATAATGCCTGTTGTAAACAAGAACCAAATTGAGAGAATGGTTTCCCTATGTGGTGCAAGTCTACCTGCAAAATTCTCAAAGATAATGCAGAGATTTGAACACAATCCAGAAGCATTAAGGGATGCAGGTATCGCTTATGCTGTTGATCAGATTGTTGACCTTGTTTCAAATGGTGTTGAAGGTATTCATCTTTATACAATGAACAATCCATATATTGCGAAAAAAATAAGCGAAAGTGTGGTCAGCATCATTCGCTCATAAAATTAAGAGGTAAATGTGAAAACGATTGAATCTATTGATCAGAAGGAAGCCCTGAGATATTTAGGGTATGTTGGGAATAAGCCTGATGAAAATATACAAAAAATTCTGAATGAATGTGAATCAAACGTCCTTGATATAATTGATCCAAGATATGTTTATAAATGCTTTGATATTATTAATAATCAAGATAAGATAGTTCTCGACAACTGTAAGCTTGAGCTTATAGGAAATGATATAGTTAATCATCTTAAGGGATGCACAAAAGTAATTCTTATGTGTGCTACCCTTTCTATAAACATTGACAGATTCATTCGGGTTACACAGATAACAGATATGACAAAGGCTATTATTATCGACAGTCTTGCTAGTGTTGCAATAGAAAAAATCTGCGATAATATTCAGGATGATATTATGGAAGAATTCAGAGGATACTTCCAGACCTATCGTTACAGCCCAGGTTATGGGGACTTCCCTATTGAAATTCAAAAGGATTTTCTTTCTGCTCTTGATGCACCCAAGAAAATAGGACTTACCTCAACAGACGGTTGTATACTTACCCCCAAAAAGTCAGTCACAGCTGTAATAGGTTTATCGGAAACGCAACTGCGGACAGAAAAAAGAGGTTGCCAGTCATGTAATATGAAAGACACATGTATATACAGAGAAAAAGGAGAACGCTGTGGTTTTTAAAGATTTATTAAAAAAAGAATTTATAATACTTGATGGTGCAATGGGAACTGTTCTTCAGTCAAAAGGTCTTGAGCTTGGTGAAATTCCTGAAAAGCTTGGCATTGAAAAACCTGACGAAATTATAGCTATTCATAGAAGCTATATTGACGCAGGCTCTGACATCGTTTATACAAATACCTTTGGTGCAAACAGATATAAGCTTGAGGGATGTGGCTATTCAGTACAGGAGATTATTTCACAAGCTGTTGCAAATGCAAAAAAAGCCTGTGAGGGAACGCCTGCTATTGTTGCTCTTGATATTGGTCCGATAGGACAGCTTCTTGAACCGACAGGCTCATTATCATTTGAAGAGGCTTATGATATTTTCAAGGAAGAAATTATTGCAGGTAAAGACGCTGATATTATTATTTTTGAAACTATGACCGACCTTTATGAACTTAAAGCCGGTGTGCTTGCTGCTAAGGAAAACAGCAATCTCCCCATAATGTGTACAATGTCATTTGAAGAGAATATGAGGACTTTTACAGGTGTTAGTATACCTGCAATGGCACTTACTCTTAATGGTCTTGGTGTTGATGCAATCGGCGTGAACTGTTCACTTGGTCCTATTGAACTTAATCCTATTATAAAGGAACTATCACAGTGGACTAACCTCCCTATTATTGTTAAGCCTAATGCCGGCCTGCCTGATCCGCTCACAAATGAATACAACGTTTCCCCAGAGCAGTTTGCTGATGAGATTGAAAAGTTTATCCCTTATGGCATAAGAATTGTCGGAGGTTGCTGTGGAACATCACCTGAATATATAAAGGAAGTTTTATTAAAACTTAAAGATAAAAAAGCTGAAAAATGCATAAAAAAAGTCAAACCCGCTATTTGTAGTGCTACTACTACATCGGTTATAGATCAGCCGAGAATAATTGGAGAGCGAATTAACCCTACCGGTAAAAAGCTATTCAAGCAAGCTCTTATTGATAATGATATTGATTATATACTTAATCAGGCTATAGAACAGGTTAATGCTGGTGCAGATATTCTTGACGTAAATGTAGGTATGCCTGATATTGATGAGAAATCAATGATGGTAAGAACAATAAAAGCATTACAGGGCATTGTTGATGTGCCACTTCAGATTGACTCGACAATTCCTGAGGTTTTAGAGGCTGCTTTGCGTGTTTATAACGGAAAGCCTATTGTCAATTCAGTAAACGGCGAGGAAGATTCACTTTGTTCTGTTTTGCCACTTGTGAAAAAATACGGAGCTTCTGTTGTTGGACTTACTCTTGATAAAAATGGAATTCCAAAAAAAGCTGAAGATCGTTTAAAAATAGCAAAACAAATAGTTAGCAGAGCAATAGCTATAGGAATTCCTAATGAAGATATTTATATTGATTGCCTTACACTGACAGCTTCTGCTGAACAGGAAGGAGTTATTGAAACATTAAAAGCATTAAAAATTGTAAAAGAACAGCTTGGTGTAAAAACTGTTCTTGGTGTTTCAAATATATCCTTCGGACTACCTAACCGCGAACTTATCAATCAGAATTTTCTCACAATGGCACTGACTTATGGGCTTGATCTTCCTATTATTAACCCTAATATCGCTTCAATGACAGGTGCTGTAAGGGCTTATAAGCTTCTCACAAACATTGATAAAAATTCAACTGAATATATTGAAGCATACAATAATTTTGCAAAGTCTCCTACTCAGAGTACTCAGGTAAGCAAAGAAATCCATATATTCTATGCAATTGAAAAAGGACTTAAAAAAGAAGGCGGAGAAATTGTTGAACGTCTTCTTGAAACAACCGATTCAATGGAGATTATCAATACAATGCTCATCCCCGCTCTTGACAAGGTCGGAGCAGAATTTGAAATCGGAAAGATATTCCTACCTCAGCTTATTCAATCCGCTGGCGTTGCACAGGTTGCTTTTGAAGTCATAAAGAAAAAACTTGTTAATGAAGATAAAGCACCAATTTCAAAAGGCAAAATTGTACTTGCAACTGTTAAAGGTGATATTCACGATATCGGCAAGAATATTGTAAAGGTTCTTCTCGAAAACTACGGCTACACAGTAATTGATCTTGGCAGAGATGTTGATTATCAGTGTGTTGTTGATGCTGTAAAGGAACATAATTGCAAGCTTGTCGGCCTTAGTGCTTTAATGACAACTACTCTTAAGAGTATGGAAAATACAATAAAACTTATCCGCGAAAATAATCTTGATTGTAAGGTCATGGTTGGTGGAGCTGTACTCACCCCTGAATACGCAAAGAAAATCGGCGCCGATTATTACTCAAAAGACGCAAAAGAATCTGTTGATGTTGCAAAAACCGTTCTTGGCTAAGTGATAGTTTCATATTTTAATATATTAGAGCTTGGTTACAATAATTACAAATAGTTACAATCCCATTGACTTTGTTAATGAATAATGATATTCTAAGACAATCAAAATGGGAGGTGCTATGTAATAAAATGAAAAGAATAGTTTCATTTTTTCTTGTTGTATGCATTGCCACCTTTCTCGCATCGTGTGGCGGAAAAGCAGATAATATCTCAAATAACAAAGCTTCGACTTCCGACTATGAATTACCTATGAATTATAATCTTAACTTTAATAGTATTGCTGATATGGTAATCTCTTCTGAATCAATTGACGGAATTAAAATCGGCACTTCATATAGAAGTCTGCTTGCAAGATATGGTGAACCAACATCAAAATCAAGCGATTTTAAAACCACTTCTGGTTCAACTGTTCAGGTATGGGAATACATTGATATGGGTGCTGAATATACAATGATCAAAAGCAAAAATGATTACACAATCGGAATGATAAAAGTTTATAACAAATCCCCATTCTCAACTGAACACGATATTAAAATCGGAATTCCTATTAACAATGTCATTAACGCTTATGGGGAAAAAATTAACAATGAAAAATCAACAGAAATGAGAATTATTATTGGAACTCAGGAAAAAGGAATGTCATTTACAATATCGCAGGGTAAGATCATATCAATTACCTTGGGATACGCTCAAAGTAAATAAAACGCAAAAGCTGCAGTGAAAAGACTGCAGCTTTTTTAATTGTCTTCTTGAAGGTGTCGGACATAATCCTGCATTTCCTCAAATGAACGTATATCCCTTGCAATGATTTTCTGCTGAGTTTTTGTAGGGAGAGAATAAAAATATTCATAGCTTGATATATCCTGATCAAGTAAATCAGAAAGACCAAGCTGATAGCTTCCTTCTTTCATTTTACACCTCTTTTTTTATTAATTACTACATAATTATTTTATGATTTTAATATTATTTTATAGCAGTAAATTTCATAGAGATTTTTATGAAAATTTTATTTTTTTGAAGGGAGTATATATGAAAACAAAGCCCTATGACAGAAGCAAAGCTGTGGAATATGCAATTAAATGGGCAAATTCAAGAAATCCAAGATATTTTGATTTTGAAAACTACGGAGGAGATTGTACAAACTTCATTTCACAATGTATTTATTCAGGAACAAACGTAATGAATTATACAAGGACATACGGGTGGTATTATAATTCTTCATTTGACCGTGCACCAGCGTGGACAGGAGTACAATTTTTATATAATTTTTTGATAAGAAATAAATCGATCGGTCCATATGCATCTGAAATAGATTTATATGAGGCTGAATTGGGCGATATCATTCAGTTGGGTGGAAATAATGGTTATTATCATACAATGATAATAACAGGTTTTGAAAGCTATGGTAATGATAATGCAATATTAATTTCAACACATACTTATGATGCTAATCAACGTCCACTAAATACATACATATATGAAAAGCTTCGTTGCCTTCATATTGAAGGCTTCAGAATATTTTGAAAGGGTGATTTTATGTCAGATCATTATCCGTTCCATCTCAAGAAACTTTACTATTCATATGACGCTCTTGAACCTTTTATTGATGAGGAAACAGTTAGGATACATCATACTAAACACCAGCAAAAGTATGTTGATAACCTTAACAATGCTCTTGAGGGTTATCCTCAATATCAATCATGGTCACTTGAAAAGCTTCTTACCGAATACAAAACAATGCCATCACGGGTTCAGCTTGAAGTAAGGAACAATGCCGGCGGAGTATACAATCATGATATGTACTTTT